>NZ_LHPA01000016.1:0-279542 GCF_001297215.1 Pseudomonas sp. RIT-PI-o
TTTGCAGCTCGGTGCCGACCGCATCCTCATCAACGATTTCCAGCGCTATCTGCAGATCGGAGTCCCGCAAGATGCGCAACGAGTCGCGGTTACCCATCGTCCCCCAAGGCCCGGCCTGGCAGAGCAGCCCCTGACGAGGGAAGTTGAGCTTCGCCGCGGCGAGATTGATGCCCCACCTCAGGGGCGTCGACGACACTGGACCCGTACGGCCGGGGATTTTGAGTTCCTGTAGCAGCTGCGGGGCGTCGTTGATTGGGTCGTTGTCGGACATGCTGGCCACTCCGTGGGCTTGAGCGATGGAGTGATTGAACGGCTAAAAGGGAGATTGCGCACCTGTCAGATCTGACAGGTGCGGGCGGAAATCCGACGGGTGGTGCACTTATCGAGCAGGCTCGCCTGCGAAGGCATGGGCGGTTGCAGCGACTTACTCGGCGCCTGTCCCGAGCAAGGTTGTGTAGCCTGAAAGGCGAGTCGGCAGGTGTCTTTGAACATCGGAGTTTAAGAGGAAAAAATTGGCGACCGTACGGCAGACGGTTTCTGCCGGGCAAGAGGCGTTGGTGGTGAGGCCGCTATCGCGAGCAGGCTCGCCACCAAATTTCATCTCGCCAGATTCCGGATCAGCGGTTTAGAGTGACCAGCCATACCTTGATCACGGACCGATCCCATGGCAGACCCGACCCCCACCGTCCACCTCGAACGCTCCAGCGATTTCCACCTCGAAGGCATCACCGCGCTCTACAGCGACCCCGCCGTCGCGCGGCAGGTGCTGCAGATGCCGTTTCAGTCGGTTGAAGTCTGGCGCCAGCGATTGCAGGCCGACAACGAGCGCGTACTGAAGCTGGTGGCGCTGCACCAGGGTGTTGTGGTCGGCAATCTTGGCCTGGAGGCCTGTTCAAGGATGCGCCGCGCCCACGCCGGCAGCATCGGCATGGCCGTCGCAGTGGCATGGCAGGGCAAGGGTGTCGGTTCGCAGTTGTTGGCGGCGGCGCTGGATGTTGCCGATAACTGGATGAATCTGCACCGCGTCGAACTCACCGTGTATGCCGACAACGAAGCGGCCATCGGTCTCTACCGCAAATTCGGTTTCGAGACCGAAGGCCTGTTCCGCGACTACGCCGTGCGCGACGGGCAATGGGTCGACACTCTGAGCATGGCCCGTCTGCGCAGTCGTTCGAAAGACTGACTCAGTCGCCCAATGCGAACGCCACCGCCGACTGTGCATGCAACTCGGTGGTGTCGAGCAAGGGCAGGGCGCTGTGTTCGGGTTTGATCAACATGCCAATTTCCGTGCAGCCGAGGATGATCGCCTGGGCGCCACGGGCGGTGAGGGATTCGATTACCCGCTGATAGATTTGCTGCGACTGTTCATTGATCACGCCGACACAGAGTTCGTCGTAGATGATCCGGTGCACATCCTTGCGCTCTGTTTCGTCCGGCACCAAAACGGTCAAGCCTTGGGCAATCAAACGCTGCTTGAGGAAGTCCTGTTCCATGGTGAACGCGGTGCCGAGCAGCCCGACCGTGCGCGCATCGATTTCGAGTGCAGCCTGTGCGGCCGGTTCGGCAATGTGCAGGAACGGAATGCTGATCGCCGCCTGAATCTGTTCGGCGACCTTGTGCATGGTGTTGGTACACAGCACCACGCATTCGGCGCCACCGGCTTCAAGCCTGCGCGCGGCATCCACCAGAATTGCTGCCGCATCGTCCCAGCGCCCGGCGTGCTGGGCCTGTTCGACCGGGCCGAAATCAACGCTGTACATCAACAGCTGCGCAGAGCGCAAAGGGCCGAGACGATCACGGACTTGCTGATTGATGAGTCGATAATATTCGACGCTGGATTCCCAGCTCATGCCGCCGATAAGGCCGATGGTGCGCATGCGGTGCTCCTGTGTTGATGGGGCTTTGCGGTGAGTGTCGTTTGGATCGGGAATTTGATCCATCGAAAATTTACGCCTGCCGTTGCCACGCATCTGCCATGCTCGGTGTCCGCAGCACTCTTCAAGGAACACCGCCATGAACGACGTACAGCAACTGGGCGAAATGCTTCGTCACTATGCCGAGAGCGAAGCGCACAAGAAGCAACTGTTCACTACGCAATCGGCCGCGTGGGCCACTCGGATTGGTGCGTTGTTCGACCAGATCGAGCAATGGCTTGAGCCGGTCAAGGCGCCGAATCTGCTGGAGGTGAGCCGCGAGACCTACGTCGCGTCCGGGCCGAGCGTGCCAGTGGAGACCTCGACCTTCATGACAGAGAAGCTGAGCATCGTGATTGCCGGTAAGCCAGTGGAGTTCGTGCCGGATGTGATGGGCAGCGGCGGGCAGATTTCGCTGGCGGTGATGGGGCTCACGGCGGCGCGGTACGGGAGTATTTCGCTGGTCGGTTTGGCGGATGGCGCGTGGCAGTGGCGCAAGACCAATGGGCTCAAGGATCCGGATACGTTTGCCTTCGACGCCAATTTCCTTGCCCAGCAATTGCAGGGGTTGATTCCTCGGGATCGCGGTTAAGATCAAGAGCTTTACTTCCTCACCCCAGCCCTCTCCCCCAAGGGGGCGAGGGGGAAAGGGGGCAGACCGAGTGCTGTTCAAAACCAGAGTTCGACGCGATATCCCAGGTCGATGTAACTCGAACAAACACCCGGGTCAGTCCCCTCTCCCTCTGGGAGAGGGCTAGGGTGAGGGCAGTCCACTGACACACCTCACATATCCGGATTCACCCACCCCGGCTTCACTTCCTCCGACGCCGCTTTCGCGAGCAGGCTCACTCCTACACGGATTGACGCGAATACCGGGGAAACCCTTAGGTTCGCTGCTAATGCGGCATTTCTCCTTGGGTCACTGATGGCCTTTTGGTAGAGTCGCCGTCGCCAGCGGGTTTTCGGCTGGACGATGGAACCGAAGAAGGGAGTCTTATCAGTGAGTCCGGGCAAAAAAATCCTCGGTCTCACGGCGTCGCTTTTGCTGCTGACGCTGTGGGCCAGTTACTTTTATGTATTCAAGGAAAACCGCAACGGCCAGCTCGGCAGTGTCGGCGAAAGCACCGCGTGGTGCGGCACACCTCCGACCAGCGAAGCGGCGTTGCTGGGCAAGGATCAACTGACCTTGCGCGTCACCAACAACCTGCGTGGCGAATTCATGGTCGGCGGTTCGGTGGTGGTCTCCGAACGCACCTTCAACCGCTACGACCTGGGCCGCAACGAACTGCGCCTGCGTCTGGAGCCGCTGCAATGGTCCTTCGGCGTCACGCCAATCTTCCTTGAGCAGGTCAAGGTGCAGCCACTGAGCCGCAACCTCTCGTCCACCAACAAAAGCGCATTCGCCGAGCTTGAGCCACGACCGATCGGCGTACAGGCCCAGACCGCCGCCTTCCCGTTCGACACCTATCGCTACGGTTACAAACCGGTGCTGTATTACCTCAAGGGCAGCGAGCGCGTCGACCTGCGCTTCAAGAACATCACCACCCTGATGGAGATGTCCAACACTTTCACGCCGATCCAGAAGTACAACCGCGCCGATTACATCAACGAAAAAAACTCGATGATCCGCGACGAGGATTACAAACCTTACGGGGCGCACGAATGCGCGTTCAGCGTCGAGCGCAAAGGTTCGTTCAAGGTCGTGGTGTTGTTGCTGCTGCTGGTGCTGTGCCTACCGCTGATGCTGGTGTTCTACCGCGATGAGCCGGGAATCGACTTTCTCGCGACGCTGGTGGGAATTGCGGTGGTGCGCACATTGCTGATCGGGCCGGTGGAGGATTTCCAGCTGTACAACATCGACTTTCTGTTCGGTGCGGCGATTTTGCTGGCAGGGACGGTGTCGCTGGTCAAAGCGATGCGTGCCAACAGCCGGCGGGAGATGGCGCTGCGCAGTGGAGAGACATCGTCCTGGTAATACCGGTTGGCGAGGCACACGCGCCGACGGATGTGAACTTTGTAATTGGCCATCGCATTTGCCAGGGTTTTGGCTATACCTGTATCTCCCCTATGCAAAATGTCTTGGCCTTCTCAAAGGAATTACAGCATGAAGCTAGCCGTCATGATGGGCACGCTGTGCATTGCCACCCTCGGCGTGGTGGGTTGCTCCAGCAAAACCGTCGAGCCTGACCAGTATTCCGGCTTTCTCAAGGATTACAGCCAACTGAAGGAGGCCAAGTCACCTTCAGGTGCCGAGGTGATGCGCTGGATGGACCCGAAACTCGACATCAACAAATTCACCAGCGTTTACGTGGAGCCGAGCCAGCTGTATCCAAAGCCGCAAGCCACCGAGAAAATCCCCCAGCAGACGCTCAATGGCATCACGAGTTATTACGATCAAGCGCTCAAGCGCGAACTCGGCAAGTCGCTGCCGTTGGCCGCAGGCCCCGGGCCGGGTGTGATCGTGGTAAGGCCGGCGATTACCGCGGTCAGCAGCAAGACCGAAGGCCTGCAAGTCTATGAGGTGATCCCGATTGCACTGGTCGCCGCAGCGGTGAGCACGGCCAGCGGTATCCGCGACCAGGAAACCACCCTGGCGACCGAAGCGGTGTTCATGGACGGCGCGACCAATCAGGTCATCGCGCAGGTGGTGCGCAAGGGCACCGGCGAACCGCTGGAAAACGCTTCCCAGGTGATGAAAGCCGATGACATGAAAGCGGTGATCGATGGCTGGGCGAGCGACCTGCATCAGTCGTATTTGAAACTGAAGTCGGAAGCCAAATGATGCCGCGGGGCTGATGGCCTCTTCGTGAGCAGGCTCACTCCCACAGGGATTGGTGCCGGGGTCGGGACTATCGGTACGACACCGGACAGTGTGGGAGCGAGCCTGCTCGCGAAGGCGGCCTGGCAGACAACGAATAACTCAGCCGACTGCCAACCATTTCAGCTTTTTTTCGCTTGCTCGCGGATGCGCTCTTCCTGCTCGCGCAAATCCGGCGTCAGTAAGTCGCCAAAATCCTCAGCCGAAATATAAATCCGCTTTTCTGTAGGAGTGAGCCTGCTCGCGATAGCGTCGTGTCAGCCAATGTAGATGGCACTGATAGACTGCTATCGCGAGCAGGCTCACTCCTACAGGGGATCTCTAGCGGGTTGTATACAATCGTCAGGGCCAGCACCCAACAATTTCCAACAGGGCATAGGTCGTCAGCCGATTTCGTGGTTAACTTCCGCTTCTTGCACGCTTTCCAATCACCCATCAGAAGGACTCAAGTCATGGCTCAAGTCACCCTCAAAGGCAATCCGGTTCAAGTCAATGGCCAGTTGCCACAAGCCGGTTCCAAGGCGCCAGCCTTTTCCCTGGTAGCCGGCAATCTGTCCGACGTCACCCTGCAAGACTTCGCCGGCAAGCGCAAAGTCCTGAACATCTTCCCAAGCGTCGACACCCCGACCTGCGCCACCTCCGTGCGCAAGTTCAACGCCCAGGCCAACGACATCAGCAACACCGTGGTGCTGTGCATCTCCGCTGACCTGCCGTTCGCCCAGGCACGCTTCTGCGGTGCCGAAGGTCTGGAAAACGTCCAGAACCTGTCGACCCTGCGTGGCAGCGAGTTCATCGAAAACTACGGCGTCGCCATTGCTGACGGCCCGCTGAAAGGCCTGACCGCTCGCGCGGTTGTGGTGCTGGATGAAAACGACAACGTCCTGCACAGCGAGCTGGTCAAGGAAATCGCTGAAGAGCCTAACTACGAAGCGGCACTGTCCGTTCTCAAGTAAGGCTTTTACAATTGTTAACGGCCTGGCCCTGTCCAGGCCGTTTTCATTTGTGTATCAGGGTTTTGCCTTACACCTTGAAACGTAAGTGGAAGGTAAATTGCCGGTAAAGCTGCTTTGCTTAAATCCACTCAGTGCTTATCGTTCAGCCTCCCGTAATAGAAGCCCACGCGCCCAATGGTCAATAACTCCATGCAATCGTCCCCCCGCAAGTCCCGTCGCTGGCTGATCAGCCTGCTTGTCCTGTTGGTGATCGCCGTCCTGTGCTGGAAATTCTGGCCCGCCGGCTCTGCTGACAAGGCGGGCGGCGACAAGGCGACGGCCGGGCATACCGGGCGCTCGGGGATGGCGCGCCCAGGTTTCGGCGGGGGTACCGGGCCGATTCCAGTGCGCGTGGCGCCGGCGGTGAAAGGCGACTTTCCGCTGTATTACAAGGCGCTGGGCACGGTCACGGCGCTGAACACCATCAATGTTCGCAGCCGGGTGGGCGGTGAACTGGTCAAGATCCATTTCGAAGAAGGCCAGATGGTCAAGGCGGGCGACTTGCTGGCCGAGATCGATCCGCGTCCTTACCAGAACGCCTTGCTCCAGGCTGAAGGCACGCTGCTGCAGAACCAGGCCCAGCTGAAAAACGCTCAGGTCGACGTCGAGCGCTATCGCGGTCTGTATAAAGAAGACAGCATCGCCAAACAGACCCTCGACACTGCCGAAGCGCTGGTCGGCCAGTACCTGGGCACGGTCAAGACCAATCAGGCGGCGGTCAACGACGCCAAGCTCAATCTCGAATTCACCAAGATCCGCGCGCCGATTTCCGGCCGCGTCGGTCTGCGTCAGGTCGACGTCGGCAACCTCGTCGCGGCCAACGACACCACCTTCCTCGCAGTGATCACCCAGACGCAACCGATCAGCGTTGCCTTCACCTTGCCGGAAAACAGCCTCGACACCGTGCTGGCCCGTTACCGCAGCGGCGCCAGGCTGCCTGCCGAAGCCTGGGACCGTGGCGACACCAAGTTGCAGGCCACCGGCGTGCTGCAAAGCCTCGACAACCAGATCGACGTGGCTACCGGCACGCTCAAGTTCAAGGCTCGCTACGATAACCGCGACCAGTCGCTGTTTCCCAACCAGTTCGTCAACGTCCACCTGCTGGCCGACACGCTGAAAGGCGTGGTGCTGGCACCGTCGGCCGCTATTCAGTTCGGTACCAACGGCACCTTTGTCTATGCGCTGGACGGCGACAAGAAAGTCACCATTCGCCAACTGAAAATCGGTGCCAGCGACGGTGACAATACCGTGGTCACCGAAGGTCTCGCCGCTGGCGATCGCGTGGTGCTCGAAGGCACCGACCGCCTGAAGGAGGGCAGCGAAGTCGAAGTAGTCAATGACAGCAGCGAAGTGCCAACCTCGCCGACCGAACACCTGCAAGGCAAGTCCGCCGCCAATCCGGACGCGACCAGCGCTGACAAGGCCAAGAAGGGCGCATGAACATCTCGCGGCTGTTCATCCTCCGTCCGGTAGCCACCACCCTGAGCATGCTGGCCATTGTTCTGGCCGGCCTGATCGCTTATCGCCTGCTGCCGGTTTCGGCCTTGCCGCAGGTCGATTACCCAACCATCCGCGTCATGACCCTGTACCCGGGCGCCAGCCCTGACGTCATGACCAGCGCCGTCACCGCGCCGCTTGAACGCCAGTTCGGGCAAATGCCCGGTCTCACGCAAATGGCTTCGACCAGCTCCGGCGGCGCTTCGGTGCTGACCCTGCGTTTCAGCCTCGACATCAACATGGACGTCGCCGAACAGCAGGTGCAGGCCGCGATCAACGCTGCGACCAACCTGCTGCCGACCGACCTGCCGGCGCCGCCGGTGTACAACAAGGTCAACCCGGCGGACACCCCGGTGCTGACCCTGGCCATCACCTCGAAAACCATGTTGCTGCCCAAGCTCAACGATCTGGTCGATACGCGCATGGCGCAGAAAATCGCCCAGATCAGCGGCGTCGGCATGGTCAGCATTGCCGGCGGTCAGCGTCAGGCCGTGCGGATCAAGGTCAACCCCGAAGCGCTGGCGGCCAACAGCCTCAATCTGTCGGACGTGCGCACGCTGATCGGCGCTTCCAACGTCAACCAGCCGAAAGGCAACTTCGATGGCCCGACCCGGGTGTCGATGCTCGATGCCAACGACCAGCTGACCTCGCCCGAGGACTACGCCAACCTGATCCTGACCTACAAAAACGGCGCGCCGTTGCGGCTCAAGGACGTCGCGGAAATCGTCGATGGTGCTGAAAACGAACGTCTCGCCGCGTGGGCCAACCAGAATCAGGCGGTGCTGCTGAACATCCAGCGTCAGCCCGGTGCCAACGTCATCGAAGTGGTCGACCGCATCAAGGCCTTGCTGCCGAGCATCACCGACAACCTGCCGGCCGGCCTCGATGTCACTGTGCTGACGGATCGCACCCAGACCATCCGCGCCTCGGTCACCGATGTGCAACACGAACTGCTGATCGCCATCGCGCTGGTGGTCATGGTCACGTTCCTGTTTCTGCGCCGCGCCAGTGCGACGATCATCCCGTCAGTGGCCGTGCCGCTGTCGCTGATCGGCACCTTCGGCGTGATGTACCTCGCCGGGTTCTCGGTGAACAACCTGACCCTGATGGCGCTGACCATTGCCACCGGTTTCGTGGTCGACGACGCCATCGTCATGCTCGAGAATATTTCGCGCTTCATCGAGGAGGGCGACAGTCCGATGCAGGCCGCGCTCAAGGGCGCGAAACAGATCGGTTTCACCCTGATTTCCCTGACCCTGTCGCTGATCGCCGTACTGATTCCGCTGCTGTTCATGGCCGACGTGGTGGGGCGACTGTTCCGCGAGTTCGCTATCACCCTGGCCGTGGCGATCCTGATCTCCCTGGTCGTGTCGCTG
Source organism: Pseudomonas sp. RIT-PI-o (assembly GCF_001297215.1). Taxonomy (NCBI): domain Bacteria; kingdom Pseudomonadati; phylum Pseudomonadota; class Gammaproteobacteria; order Pseudomonadales; family Pseudomonadaceae; genus Pseudomonas; species Pseudomonas sp. RIT-PI-o. The sequence continues at coordinate 8,597 of NZ_LHPA01000016.1, forward strand.
ACCCTGACGCCGATGATGTGCGCGCGCCTGCTCAAGCGTGAACCGCAAGAACACGAGCAGGGCCGGTTCTATCGTGCCAGCGGTGCGTTCATCGACTGGATGATCAACGAATACGGACGGATGCTGCGCTGGGTGCTCAAGCATCAGCCGCTGACCTTGCTGGTCGCGATCGGCACACTGGCGTTGACCGTGTTTCTTTATGTGATCGTGCCGAAGGGCTTTTTTCCGGTGCAGGACACCGGGGTGATTCAGGGCATTTCCGAAGCACCGCAGTCGATATCCTTCGCGGCGATGGGCGAGCGCCAGCAGCAACTGGCGAAGATCATTCTCGAAGATCCCGCGGTGCAGAGCCTGTCGTCCTACATTGGTGTCGACGGCGACAACGCTACGCTCAATAGCGGCCGTTTGCTGATCAACCTCAAGCCCCATAGCGAGCGTGATCTGAGCGCCGGTGAAGTGATCACGCGCCTGCAACCGCAACTGGACAAACTGGTCGGCATTCGGCTGTTCATGCAGCCGGTACAGGACCTGACCATCGAGGATCGGGTCAGCCGCACCCAGTACCAGTTCAGCATGTCGTCGCCGGATTCCGAACTGCTCAGCCAGTGGAGCGGTCGTCTGGTCGAGGCGTTGGCGCAGCGGCCGGAGTTGACCGACGTTGCCAGTGATCTGCAGGACAAAGGCTTGCAGGTCTATCTGGTGATCGACCGCGACGCCGCTTCGCGCCTTGGCGTGTCGGTGGCGAACATCACCGATGCGCTGTACGACGCGTTCGGCCAACGACAGATTTCGACCATTTACACCCAGGCCAGCCAGTACCGCGTGGTGCTGCAAGCCCAGGCGGGGGAGAAGATCGGCCCGCAGGCGCTGGATCAGATTCACGTCAAGACCACCGATGGCGCGCAGGTACGCCTGTCGAGTCTGGCGCACGTCGAAGAGCGTCAGGCGCAATTGGCGATCACCCACATCGGCCAGTTCCCGGCGGTGATGATGTCGTTCAACCTCGCGCCTGGCGTGGCGTTGGGGCATGCCGTGGACATCATCGAGCAGGTCCAGCAGGACATCGGCATGCCGGTCGGCGTGCAGACTCAGTTCCAGGGCGCGGCGCAGGCGTTCCAGGCGTCGCTGTCGAGCACCTTGCTGCTGATTCTGGCGGCGGTGGTGACCATGTACATCGTGCTTGGCGTGCTCTACGAGAGCTACATCCATCCGATCACCATTCTCTCGACCTTGCCGTCCGCCGCGGTGGGTGCCTTGCTGGCGTTGCTGCTCAGCGGCAACGATCTGGGGATGATCGCGATCATCGGCATCATCCTGCTGATCGGTATCGTCAAGAAGAACGCGATCATGATGATCGACTTCGCCCTCGACGCCGAACGTACCCAGGGCATGGCCCCGGCGGAGGCGATCTATCAAGCGGCGCTGCTGCGCTTCCGGCCAATCCTGATGACCACGCTGGCGGCGTTGTTTGGCGCGGTGCCACTGATGCTGGCCACCGGTTCCGGGGCTGAGTTGCGTCAGCCGTTGGGTCTGGTGATGGTTGGCGGTTTGCTGGTGAGCCAGGTGTTGACGCTGTTCACCACGCCCGTGATCTACCTGTACTTCGACCGCCTCGGAAGGCGCTTTGGCAAGGCCAAGGCTGATGGTGAAGAGGTCGCGGTATGACTGGCGGAACGCAAAACTTGTGTAGGAGTGAGCCTGCTCGCGATGAGGCCGGCACCTGCACCATCACGGTAGACAGACACACCGCTATCGCGAGCAGGCTCACTCCTACAGGGGATTCGCGTGAAGTTGGGGATCGCGTTCGATGAATCTTTCAGGCCCTTTCATCAAGCGCCCAGTCGCAACCATGCTTCTCTCTCTGGCAATCATGTTGCTCGGCGGTGTCAGTTTCGGTCTCTTGCCGGTATCGCCGTTGCCGCAGATGGATTTCCCGGTGATCGTCGTCCAGGCCAGTCTGCCGGGCGCCAGTCCCGAGGTGATGGCTTCGACGGTGGCGACGCCGCTGGAGCGGTCGTTCGGTGCGATTGCCGGCGTCAACACCATGAGCAGCCGCTCCAGTCAGGGTTCGACGCGGGTCATTCTGCAATTTGACCTCGACCGCGACATCAACGGCGCGGCGCGGGAAGTGCAGGCGGCGATCAATGCTTCGCGCAATCTGCTGCCAAGCGGAATGCGCAGCATGCCGACCTATAAGAAGGTCAACCCGTCGCAGGCGCCTATCATGGTGCTGTCGCTGACTTCGGATGTGCTGGAAAAGGGCCAGCTCTACGACCTGGCCTCGACCATTCTTTCGCAAAGCCTTTCACAGGTGCAGGGTGTCGGTGAAGTGCAGATCGGCGGCAGTTCGCTGCCTGCGGTGCGCATCGAACTCGAACCGCAGGCGCTGAACCAGTACGGCGTGGCCCTCGACGATGTGCGCAAGACCATCGCTGACGCCAACGTGCGCCGGCCCAAGGGCTCGGTCGAGGACGGTCAGCGTTTGTGGCAGATCCAGGCCAACGACCAGTTGGAGAAAGCCAAGGATTACGAGTCGCTGATCATTCACTACGCCGACGGCGCCGCGCTGCGGCTCAAGGACGTGGCGAAAGTCAGCGATGGCGTCGAAGACCGTTACAACAGCGGTTTCTTCAACGATGACGCGGCGGTTTTGCTGGTGATCAACCGTCAGGCCGGCGCCAACATCATCGAGACGGTCAACGAGATCAAGGCGCAATTGCCCGCCCTGCAAGCGGTGCTGCCGGCCAGCGTCAAACTCAATCTGGCCATGGATCGCTCGCCGGTGATCAAGGCCACGCTGCACGAAGCCGAGATGACCTTGCTGATCGCCGTCGCCCTGGTGGTGTTGGTGGTGTACCTGTTTCTCGGTAACTTCCGCGCCTCGCTGATCCCGACCCTGGCGGTGCCGGTGTCACTGGTCGGCACGTTTGCAGTGATGTACCTCTACGGTTTCTCGCTGAACAACCTGTCGCTGATGGCCCTGATTCTGGCCACCGGTCTGGTGGTGGACGACGCCATTGTGGTGCTGGAAAACATTTCCCGGCACATCGACGAAGGCGTGAAACCGATGCAGGCCGCGTATCTCGGCGCCAAGGAAGTCGGCTTCACCCTGTTGTCGATGAACGTCTCGCTGGTGGCGGTGTTTCTGTCGATCCTGTTCATGGGCGGGCTGGTCGAAAGCCTGTTTCGCGAATTCTCCATCACCCTGGCGGCGGCAATTGTGGTGTCGCTGGTGGTTTCCCTCACACTGACTCCGATGCTCTGCGCGCGCTGGCTCAAGCCACACACGCCAGGGCAGGAAAACCGTCTGCAACGCTGGAGTCAGAAGACCAACGACTGGATGGTCGGCAAATACGCCACCAGCCTCGACTGGGTGTTGCGTCATCGGCGTCTGACCTTGCTCAGCCTGCTGCTCACCGTTGGCGTCAACGTTGCGCTTTATATCGTGGTGCCGAAAACCTTTCTGCCGCAGCAGGACACCGGCCAGTTGATCGGATTTGTGCGCGGCGACGACGGTTTGTCGTTCAACGTCATGCAGCCAAAAATGGAAACCTTCCGCCGCGCCGTGCTCGAGGATGAAGCGGTGGAAAGCGTGGCCGGGTTCATTGGCGGCAACAACGGCACCAACAACGCTTTCATGATCGTGCGCCTGAAACCGATCAAGGAGCGCCAGCTGTCGGCGCAGAAAGTCATCGAGCGTCTGCGCAAGGAAATGCCCAAGGTGCCCGGGGCGCAGTTGATGCTGATGGCCGACCAGGACCTGCAATTTGGCGGCGGCCGCGAGCAGACCAGTTCGCAATACACCTACATCCTGCAAAGCGGCGACCTCGCCGAGCTGCGCAAGTGGTTTCCGAAAGTGGTCACCGCGTTACGGGCCTTGCCCGAGCTGACCGCCATTGATGCCCGCGAAGGTGCCGGGGCGCAGCAGGTGACGTTGATTGTTGACCGGGATCAGGCCAAACGCCTCGGGGTCGATATGAACATGGTCACCGCCGTGCTCAACAACGCCTACAGCCAGCGGCAGATTTCGACGATCTACGACAGCCTCAACCAGTATCAGGTGGTGATGGAGGTCAACCCGAAATACGCCCAGGATCCGGTGACACTCAAGCAGGTCGAGGTGATTACCGCTGACGGCGCGCGGGTGCCGCTGTCGACGTTCGCCCATTACGAAAACAGTCTGGAAAACGACCGGGTCAGCCACGAAGGCCAGTTTGCTTCCGAGAGCATTTCTTTTGATATGGCCGAAGGCGTGACCGTGGAGCAGGGCAGTGCTGCCATTGAACGGGCGATCGCCAAAGTCGGCCTGCCGGAAGATGTCATCGCGAAAATGGCCGGTACCGCTGACGCCTTTGCGGCCACACAGAAGAGCCAGCCGTTCATGATCCTCGGTGCATTGCTGGCGGTGTATCTGGTGCTCGGTGTGCTGTATGAAAGCTACATTCATCCACTGACCATTCTCTCGACCTTGCCTTCGGCCGGGGTCGGCGCGTTGCTGTCTATCTATGCACTCGGTGGCGAGTTCAGCCTGATTTCCCTGCTGGGAATATTCCTGCTGATCGGCGTGGTGAAGAAAAACGCCATTCTGATGATCGACCTCGCGCTGCAACTGGAGCGGCATCAGGGCCTGTCGCCCCTGGATTCGATTCGCAGCGCCTGCCTGCAACGCCTGCGGCCGATCCTGATGACTACGCTGGCGGCGATCCTCGGCGCCTTGCCGCTGCTGCTCGGCCGCGCCGAGGGGGCGGAAATGCGCCAGCCGCTGGGCCTGACCATCATTGGCGGCCTGGTGTTCAGCCAGGTCCTGACCCTTTACACCACCCCGGTGGTTTACCTCTATCTCGACAAGCTGCGCCATCGCTTCAACAAATGGCGTGGCGTGCGCACTGATGCCGCTCTGGAAACTCCGCTATGACTGACCGTTCGCTTATCCAATTGGCCACCGCACGCGGCTCGCGCCTGTTGAGCCTGTCGTTGTGCGTGGCGCTGCTCAGCGCTTGCGCCGTCGGCCCGGACTACCAGCGTCCGCAAACCGCCGAAATCGCTCAGTTCAAGGAAGCCGAAGGCTGGCGTCAGGCCAACCCGAGCGACTCGCTGGCTCGCGGTGCCTGGTGGGAGTTGTACGGCGATCAGCAGCTCAACGCCTTGATCGAGAAACTCAACAGCGCCAACCAGACCGTCGCCCAGTCCGAAGCGCAGTTCCGTCAGGCGCAGGCTCTGGTGCGCAGTGCGCGCGGGGCGTTTTACCCGAGTGTCGACCTGAGTCTGGGCAAGAACCGTTCGAGTCAGGGCACCGGCAGCAGCAGTTCGAGCCTGAGCAGTTCCTCAAGCGGTATTCGTGACACTTATAACGCGCAACTGGGCGTCAGTTGGGAAGCCGACGTGTGGGGCAAGCTGCGCCGTGGGCTGGAGGCCGATGAGGCCAATGCCCAGGCGAGTTTTGCCGATCTGGCGGCGATGCGTCTGAGCCAGCAATCGGAACTGGTGCAGAATTACCTGCAACTGCGGGTCATCGATCAGCAGAAGCGCCTGCTCGAGGCCACCGTTGCCGCGTACGAACGCTCGCTGAAAATGACCCAGAACCAGTACCGCGCCGGGGTTTCCGGGCGCGATGCGGTGGCGCAGGCGCAAACCCAGTTGAAAAGCACCCAGGCTGATCTGGTCGATCTGATCTGGCAGCGCGCACAGTTTGAAAACGCTATCGCGGTGCTCACCGGCGAAGCGCCAGCGAACTTCAGCATTGCCGAAAGCCAGAGCATCCCGAACCTGCCGCAAGTACCGCTGAGCCTGCCTTCGCAGCTGCTGGAACGCCGTCCCGACATCGCTGCGGCCGAGCGCTCGGTGATCGCCGCCAACGCCAACGTCGGCGTGGCGAAAGCTGCGTATTACCCGGACCTGACCCTGAGTCTGAGCGGCGGCTACAGCAGCAGCACGTCGAAAAACCTGGTCAGCCTGCCGAACCGTTTCTGGTCGGTCGGCCCGCAGCTGTCGTTGCCGTTGTTCGACGGCGGCATTCGTTCCGCCGAGGTCGACCGCAGCGAAGCGGCCTATGACGAAACGGTCGCCCGCTACCGCCAGACCGTGCTCGACGGCTTCCGAGAAGTGGAAAACTACCTGATCCAGCTCAAGGTGTATGAAGACGAAGCAGCGGTGCGCCAGGAAGCACTGGACGCCGCGCGCGATTCCCTGCGCCTCACCGAAAACCAGTACAAGGCCGGCCTGATCGCCTATATCGACGTGGTGGTGGTGCAGGCCACGGCGCTGAGCAACGAACGCAGTGTGCTGAATATCCTGCAGAACCGACTGATCGCCAGCGTGCAACTGATTGCCGCACTCGGCGGCGGTTGGGATGGCCAACTCGACGTCAGCGATAACCGCTGAACGTGTAGGAGCGAGCCTGCTCGCGAAAGCGGTGGGTCAGTCGAGCGAGATGTTGGATGTGCTGACGTCATCGCGAGCAGGCTCGCTCCTACAGGGGATCTGTGCCTGGCGCGGGATTACCGGTAACACAGGCCAATGTAGGAGTGAGCCTGCTCGCGATAGCGGTAAGTCAGCCAGCACATCATCGACTGACCCACCGGCTTCGCGAGCCGGCTCGCTCCCACAGGGGTGAGCTTAAAGCCCACCCCAGAGCCTTGTAGGACGATCGAACAAGCGTTTCATCGGCTTGATGGCAATTTGGTTACTTTGTCAGTGCGTTCTTCTGCGCAATCAGTACAATCGCCGCATTTGCCCGACCGAGAATGGAAGCAGTACGGTTTCGGCTCGTTACGAGAACGTCCATGCTCATCGGCAGTTACTCCTTCACCCTGGTTCTCATCTCGTTGTGCGTGGCCATTCTGGCTTCCTACACGGCGCTTGACCTGACCGGACGCATCGCCACGGCGAAAGGTAGGGCCGTGCATTTCTGGACGGCGGGCGGGGCGTTGGCGATGGGCGTTGGCGTGTGGTCGATGCATTTCATCGGCATGCTCGCCTTCAAATTACCGATCGACCTGGGCTATGACTTCGCCCTGACCGCGTTGTCGTTATTGATCGCGGTGCTCTCTTGCGGCTTTGCCTTATGGCTGGTCAGCCAGCCGAAGCTGCCACTGGCGCAACTGGCTTTCGGCGCCTTGATCATGGGGGCGGGCATCAGCGCCATGCATTACACCGGCATGGCCGCGCTGCGCATGACCCCGGGCATCGATTACGACCCGACGTTGTTCAGCGCCTCTTTGCTGATTGCCGTCGGCGCTTCGGCAGCGGCGTTGTGGATTGCCTTTCGGTTGCGCCAACAGTCGCCCTATGTGCGACTGATTCGCGCCGGCGCAGCGGTGATCATGGGTGTGGCGATTGTCGGCATGCATTACACCGGCATGGCGGCGGCGCAATTTCCCGATGGCAGTTTCTGCGGCGCGACGGTTAATGGTTTGAAGGGCAACGGTCTCGACAGTCTGGTGGTGGTCACTACGCTGGCGGTGCTGTCGATTGCCTTGCTGACCTCGATTCTCGACGCCCGTCTCGAAGCGCGCACCGCTGATCTGGCGCACTCCCTGACCGTAGCCAACCGCGAACTCACCCAATTGGCCTTGCACGATCCGCTCACCGGCCTGCCGAACCGCATGCTGCTCGATGACCGGATCAATCAGGCGATCAGAAAAGTCGAGGAACAGGGCGGCTGCTTCGCCTTGATGTTCATCGATCTCGACGGCTTCAAACCGGTCAACGACGCGTTCGGCCATCACATGGGCGACCAGTTGCTGCGCGAAGTCGGCGTGCGCCTGCGTGAAGACTTGCGCAGCCAGGACACTCTGGCGCGGATCGGTGGCGATGAATTTGTCCTGCTCGTGCGGCTGAGCGAGCGCAACGATGCTCTGGGTCTGGCCGCACGCCAGGTGGGCCTGATCGGCCGCACGTTCCGCGTTGCCGAACATGACCTGCAGATTTCCGCCAGTGTCGGCATTGCTTTGTATCCGGGCAATGGTGACAACGCTCAAGAGTTGCTGATGAACGCCGACGCGGCGATGTACCACGCCAAGGGCGGCGGCAAGAACGGCTACAGCTTCTTCGATGCGTCGATGAACACCAACGCGCGCAAACAATTGCAACTGTTGCAGGACCTGCGCGCGGCCATCGAGCACAACCAGTTCTGCCTGCATTACCAGCCGAAATTCGACGCCGCCAACGGTCGCCCGGTCGGTGCCGAAGCGCTGCTGCGCTGGGCGCATCCACTGCATGGCATGTTGATGCCGGACAAGTTCATCGATCTGGCGGAGAAAACCGGGCTGATCATCCCGATGGGCGAATGGGTGCTCAACGAAGCCTGCCGGCAGATGCGCGAGTGGTACGTGCTCGGTTACACCGACTGGCGCATTGCCGTGAACCTCTCGGCATTGCAGTTCTGTCATGCCGGGCTGGTGCAGAGTGTGGCCGAGGCCTTGGCGACCCACCATTTGCCGGCCAACAGCCTGACCCTGGAAATCACTGAAACCACCGCCATGAGCGACGCTGACGCGAGCATGACCGTGCTGCAAGAGCTGTCGGACATGGGGGTCGACCTGTCGATCGACGACTTCGGCACCGGTTATTCCAGCCTGATGTACCTAAAGCGCCTGCCGGCCAATGAGCTGAAGATCGACCGTGGTTTCGTCCGTGATCTGGAGCACGACAGCGATGACGCTGCGATCGTTTCGGCGATCGTCGCGCTGGGACAGGCCCTGGATCTGCGGATTGTCGCCGAGGGCGTCGAGACCGGCGCGCAGCAGGATTTCCTGACCAAATTGGGCTGTGATTCGCTGCAGGGCTATCTGCTCGGCCACCCGATGCCGGCGGAGCGCTTCATGCAGGACATCGTGCGCGGGCAAAGGCTGGCGGTGGTCTGAGACCACAGACAGATCTGCCGACAAGACTGTTTGTGGCGAGGGAGCTTGCTCCCGCTGGGTGCGTAGCGCCCTCAGAATTTTGTGCGCGCTGCGCACTCAAGCGGGAGCAAGCTCCCTCGCCACAATGTCGTGAACCTGCAGACGGGATCAAGATTCGGTCCATTGGCACAGCCCATGCAAAACCCGTCATTCGCAGTTATTCTTGGCATCGACTGTTACGTGTGCACGTGGGAGAAGGCCAGCATGGATAAAGTCATTGTCATCACCGGTGGCGGGCGCGGAATCGGCGCTGCCACGGCTTTGTTGGCAGCCGCACAGGGCTACCGGATCTGCATCAACTATCAGTCGGATGAACAGGCCGCACACAGCGTGCTCGAGCAGGTTCGAGCCTTGGGTGCCCAGGCCATTGCGGTTCGCGCCGATGTCAGTATCGAAGACGAAGTGATCGCGATGTTTCAGCGCGTCGACAGTGAGCTGGGCCGGGTCACCGCACTGGTCAACAACGCCGGCACCGTGGGCCAGAAGTCGCGGGTCGACGAAATGTCCGAATTCCGCATCCTCAAAATCATGAAAACCAACGTCCTGGCGCCGATCCTCTGCGCCAAACACGCGATCCTGCGCATGTCGCCCAAACATGGCGGGCAGGGCGGAAGTATCGTCAACGTCTCCTCAGTCGCCGCACGCCTCGGTTCGCCGAACGAGTACGTCGATTACGCCGCGTCCAAAGGTGCGCTGGACACGTTCACGGTGGGTCTATCCAAGGAAGTCGCCGGCGAGGGGATTCGCGTTAATGCCGTGCGTCCGGGCTACATCTATACCGACTTCCATGCCTTGAGCGGCGATCCGGATCGGGTCAGCAAGCTTGAGTCGGCGATTCCCATGGCCCGGGGCGGGCGGCCGGATGAAGTGGCCGAGGCGATTGTCTGGTTGCTGTCGGACAAGGCTTCGTATGCGACCGGGACGTTTGTTGATTTGGGGGGTGGGCGCTAGGGCTTTGGGTTTGTGTTGTCTGGTTTGGCGCCATCGCGAGCAGGCTCACTCCTACAAGGGAATCGCATTTCAAATGTAGGAGTGAGCCTGCTCGCGATAGCGATGGCCCGGCCAACACATAATCATCAAAACGACCGCACAATCCGCCCCAACGTCTCCATGGCCTTCTCCGATTCCTCGGTCCACGGGCTGCCGTAGTTCAAGCGAATACAATTCCTGAAGCGCTGGGTCGGCGAGAAAATCGGCCCCGGCGCGATGCTGATGCCTTGTGCCAACGCCATTTGAAACAATTTCAGCGAATCCATCTGCTCCGGTAATTCCAGCCACAGAAAATAGCCGCCCGCCGGTTGGCTGACACGGGTCTGCGCCGGGAAGTAACGGGCAATCGCTGCGAGCATCGCGCGCTGCTGTTCTTCCAGGGCATAACGCAGCTTGCGCAGGTGCCGATCGTAGCCGCCGTGTTGCAGATAGTCGGCGATCGCCGCTTGCGCCGGCATCGACGCGCACAGCGAGGTCATCAACTTCAGCCGTTCGACTTTCTGCGCATAACGCCCGGCGGCGACCCAGCCAACGCGATAGCCGGGGGCGAGGCTCTTGGCGAACGAGCCGCAATGCATGACCAGTCCTTCGGTGTCGAAGGCCTTGGCCGGTTTCGGCGCCTGTTGGCCGTAGTAGAGTTCGGCGTAGACATCGTCCTCGATCAACGGCACCTGATGCTGACGCAGCAGATCGACCAGTTCCTGTTTTTTCGCCTCGGGCATGCTCGCGCCCATCGGATTCTGGAAACTGGTCATGCACCAGCAGGCCTTGATCGGATGACGTTCCAGGGTTTGCGCGAGCACGCCAAGGTCGATGCCGTCACGCGGGTGCACGGGGATCTCCACCGCTTTGAGCTTCAGACGCTCAAGCACCTGCAGGCTGGCGTAGAACGCCGGGGCTTCGATGGCCACCAGATCACCGGGTTCGGTCACCGCTTGCAGGCAGAGGTTCAGCGCTTCTAGCGCGCCGTTGGTGATGAGCAGTTCTTCCATCGGCAGCATCAGCCCGCCGACCATGTAGCGCAGGGCGATTTGCCGACGCAGTTGCGGGTTGCCCGGCGACATGTCGGTGACGACCATGCGCGGATCCATCTCCCGCGCGGCGCTCGCCAGGGAGCGCGACAGACGCTGCAGCGGGAACAGGGTCGGACTGGGGAATGCCGAGCCGAACGGCACGGTATTCGGGTCCTTGATCGAGTCGAGTACCGAGAACACCAGTTCGCTGACGTCGACTTCGGTGGATTCGTTGACCTGGCTGCTGATGACCGGCTCGGAGAACGTGTTCGACGTATGGGCGTTGACGAAGTACCCGGAACGCGGCCGGGCGCGGATCAGGCCGCGGCGTTCGAGCAGGTAATAGGCCTGGAACACCGTCGACGGGCTGACCCCGTAAGTCTGGCTGGCATAGCGCACCGACGGCACGCGCTGGCCGGGACCGAGCACGCCAGAGCGAATCAGTTCAGCGATGTCGTCGGCGAATTTTTCGTAGCGTTTCATCGGTGGGCCTTGGTGGACTTAATTGTGTGGGGTGCCAGGGAAGGAGCCCTCACCCTAGCCCTCTCCCAGAGGGAGAGGGGACTGATTGGGGGATGCTGATGAAATACGCCGACCTGACAGTGCTTCGCCGAATCCATAATCGACTCGGTCTTTCAGGTCGATGCATAGCGACAGACACTTAGGTCGGCTCCCTCTCTCTCCGGGAGAGGGCTGGGGTGAGGGCAGCAATGCCGGCTCCTCAACGATTCATCGGCGCCACAAACCGGCTCTTCGCCACGCTGTAAACCTGCGGCTGGTCACTGTCTTCAATCCTGAAACTCAACGTCTGCGAACTACTGGACGGGCGCTCTGAAGTCATCGCCACCGACACCGGCACATCGACAATCTCTCCCGGCGCCAGGCTCAGTTGCGTTTTGCCCTGCAATTCAAACCCATCGCCATCCACCAGACTCAACCGATACTCCTGGCGCTGCTGAGTCTTGTTGATCACCTTGAGCGAGTAGATATTCTCGATCTGCCCCTGAGCATTCTCACGAAACAACCCGCGATCCTTGGTCACGTCCAGTGACACCATCGGACGCTCGATCAAGGCCAGCACCAACGCTCCAATCATCACCACCAGCACCGCCGTGTAGCCAATCAGACGCGGACGCAGCAGATGGGTCTTGCCGCCCTGCAGTTCGCGCTCGGAACTGTAGCGGATCAAGCCGCGCGGGTAATGCATTTTGTCCATGATCGAGTCGCAGGCATCGATGCACGCCGCGCAGCCGATGCATTCCATTTGCAAACCGTCGCGGATGTCGATGCCGGTCGGGCAGACCTGCACGCACAACTGGCAGTCGATGCAGTCGCCCAGGCCTGCTTCGACCGGGCGCACGTCACGCTTGCGCGGGCCACGGTTTTCGCCACGGGCGGCGTCGTAGGCAATGGTCAGCGTGTCCTTGTCGAACATCACACTCTGGAATCGCGCATACGGACACATGTGCATGCACACCGCTTCGCGCAGCCAACCGGCGTTGATGTAGGTGGCGGCAGCGAAGAACAGCACCCAGAACAGGCTGACGCCACCGATTTGCAGGGTCAGCAGTTCTTCGGCCAATGGCCGGATAGGAGTGAAGTAACCCACGAAGGTCAGGCCGGTCATCACGCTGATTGCCAGCCACAGCGTGTGCTTGGCCGCGCGGCGCGCCAGTTTGTTGAGACCCCACGGCGCGGCTTGCAGTTTGATCCGCTGGTTGCGCTCGCCTTCGGTGATCTTCTCGCACCACATGAAGATCCAGGTCCACGAACTCTGCGGGCAGGTGTAACCGCACCATACCCGCCCGGCGAACACGGTAATCGCGAACAGACCGAACGCGGCGATGATCAGCAGCGCCGAAAGCAGAATGAAATCCTGCGGCCAGAATGTCGCGCCGAAAATGTGGAATTTGCTTTCCGACAAATCCCACAGCACCGCCTGGCGGCCGCCCCAGTTGAGCCAGACAGTGCCGAAGAACAACACAAACAAAAAACCGGCGCCGCTTATACGCAAGTTGCGGAACAGACCGGTGAAACTGCGGGTGTGGATCTGCTTGTCGCTGGATTGGGCAATTGCCCTCAGCGGGCGCGCGGGAACGTTTTTTATCGTCGGCGATGCTTCTACGGTTCGGACGGGGATTTGCTCGCTCATGGTCGTTCGCTCATCAGCCTCCATCAGGCCGATGCACTATGAGCGCCGATCTGTTAGCAGAACAGATTCAGGTCTGGCAATAAAAAGCGGATCAGATGAGTTTTGGGGCATGGCCTGCGACAACTTGAAGCATCAGGCCGGGCGCGGCGCAAACGCCTGACGCAGGCGTTTGCGCCGAGTATTGAGCGAGATCAGTCAAACCACCGACTCAGTGTCATCAGCCTTCAGGTGTTTGCGTCCGTCCCTGGCCCCGGCGACGGTCAAGGCATCAGCCTCGGCTTCAGTGATGTAGGTGCGTCTACCTTCGATGTCCACGTAGGACATGGCTTTTTCGCTATCGGTCATGACTTCGAGGGTGTCGCAGATGCGGATTTCCTCGCCGTGTTCGACGGTGAAAAAACACACTTTCTGCTCGGGGTTGGATTCATCGATTCGCACGGGCATGTCGGCAGTCCTTTTTTGCAGGGAGGTCTGCACGTTAGGACGCGCAGCGTGCCGATCGTTCTGCGCAACCGATTAATGGTCGCTGTTGTCCATCGATTATCGAACCAATAACAAGGGAAGCGCGATGGAAGACTGGTGGGATGAAGTGTGGGCAACGATGCAAGCCGAATTTGCCGACATCGGTGATGCCTCGCAATTGACGCGGATCACCGTACGTCTGGTGATGGCGGCATTACTCGGTGGGATTCTCGGATTTGAGCGTGAACATAAAGGCAAGGCCGCCGGGGTGCGCACGCACATGCTGGTGGCCTTGGGGGCAGCGCTGTTTGTTCTGGTGCCGCAGACCTCGGGCGCGGAATCCGATGCGATGAGTCGCGTGTTGCAGGGTGTGATTGCCGGGATCGGCTTCCTCGGCGCCGGCACGATTCTGAAAAATCAGCAGGGCGATGAAGCTCATGTCAAAGGCCTGACCACAGCTGCCGGTTTATGGATGACGGCGGCGATCGGCGTGGCGGCGGGGCTGGGCAAGGAAGCGACGGCATTGCTCAGCACCATCCTGGCGCTGGCGATCTTCAATGTGATGCCGCACGTGGTGAGAGTGTTCGAAAAGGATGTCGACAAGAACGACCACCTCTAGCCAATCGCTCGGTCCCGTGTAGGAGCTGCCGAAGGCTGCGATCTTTTTCATTTGCAGCGCGGCAAAAATAGATCGCAGCCTTCGGCAGCTCCTACAGGGATGGCAGAGAGACATGCAGTGGTCAGAGGATAACCGGTGGCATGGTGCTCGGTGGTTCTTCCTTTGGCGGTGGCGTGGTGCCGGGCGGTTCTTGCTCGGGCACCGGTGGCGGCTCGGTCTCGGGCAGGGTGGGTTTGTCGATGTTCGGATCGGGCGTGTGGGCCGGGATCGGGATGCTCATCTGGTGACCTCCTTATGGCACATGGCGTGAGACGTGCTTAAGTGAGTTGACCCGGCCACGGCAAATTCGATCCGCAGCTTTGTCTTGTTAATTTCATCTGAACTTTTCCCCGCGCCGGTTGCTCGGAACCTAAGTGAGTTCATGACAGGGCCGGAGCTTTGTCGCGAATACTGTTCCGGCACAAGAGCGTCCTTGGGGCGTTAAGGAGAGATGCTCAATGACTGCTGAAAGACCTTCAGAGCTGAGTTACAACCCGCACATGCCGCTGTCGCAGGCATTACTGCTGCCACGTATCGTCATCGAAAACACCATGCCGACCCTCGACGGCGGCCAGTTTGCCGTCAAGTCGATTGCCGGGCGCGAAGTGGTGGTGACCAGCAAGGTGTTTGCCGACGGCCATGACAAGCTCGCCGTACGCATCCGCTGGCGCGAGGAAGGCCAGGAAACCTGGCAGACCGAGGTCATGTCCGATCAGGGCAACAACACCTGGCAAGGCCAGTTCCGTCCCGAGGAGCAGGGCCGCTATCTATATTGCATCGAAGCGTGGATCGACCATTTCGCCAGCTTCCAGTACGAACTGGAGAAGAAGCACAACGCTGCGGTGCCGGTGTCTCTGGAGCTGCAGGAAGGCCGGACCATGGTGCAACAGGCCGCCGAGCGCAGCGAAGGTCAGCTCAGCGAGCAGCTGGCGGCGCTGCACCATGAATTGTCCGGCCTGCTCGAAACCGAGCAGGTCGCGCTGTTTCTGCACTCGCGCAGTGCGGATTTGATGGCTCAGGCCGACCACCGCGCCTATCTGAGCATCAGCGCAGAATTTCCCATGGACGTCGAGCGCGAACTCGCCGAGTTCGCTAGTTGGTACGAGCTGTTTCCGCGCTCGATTACCGACGACCCCAAGCGACACGGCACGTTCAACGACGTCCACTCGCGCCTGCCGATGATTCAGGACATGGGCTTCGACGTGCTTTATTTCACGCCTATCCACCCCATCGGCCGCGCCCACCGCAAGGGCCGCAACAACTCCCTCACCGCCGGGCCGGACGATCCAGGCAGCCCGTACGCGATCGGCAGCGAGGAGGGCGGTCACGAGGCGATTCACTCGCAGCTCGGCACCCGTGAAGATTTCCGCCGGTTGGTGGCTGCTGCTGCCGATCATGGGCTGGAAATCGCTCTCGACTTCGCCATCCAGTGTTCCCAGGATCACCCGTGGCTCAAGGAACATCCGGGATGGTTCAACTGGCGCCCGGACGGCACGATCAAATACGCCGAAAACCCGCCGAAGAAATACCAGGACATCGTCAACGTCGACTTCTACGCGCCGGATGCGATTCCGAGCCTGTGGGTCGAGTTGCGCGACATTGTCGTCGGCTGGGTCAAGGAGGGCGTAAAAATCTTCCGCGTCGACAACCCGCACACCAAACCACTGCCGTTCTGGCAATGGCTGATTGCCGATGTGCGCACGCTGTATCCGGAAGTGATCTTCCTCGCCGAGGCCTTCACCACGCCGGCGATGATGGCGCGTCTGGGCAAGGTCGGTTACTCGCAGAGCTACACCTATTTCACCTGGCGCAATACTAAGGCCGAACTGGCGGAGTATTTCACCGAGCTGAATCAGTCGCCGTGGCGCGAATGCTACCGGCCGAATTTCTTCGTCAACACCCCGGACATCAACCCGGCGTTCCTGCACGAGTCAGGCCGTCCCGGTTTCCTCATCCGTGCGGCCTTGGCAACGATGGGCTCGGGGCTGTGGGGTATGTATTCGGGTTTTGAGCTGTGCGAA
This sequence comes from Pseudomonas sp. RIT-PI-o, assembly GCF_001297215.1. Classification (NCBI taxonomy): domain Bacteria; kingdom Pseudomonadati; phylum Pseudomonadota; class Gammaproteobacteria; order Pseudomonadales; family Pseudomonadaceae; genus Pseudomonas; species Pseudomonas sp. RIT-PI-o. The sequence continues at coordinate 24,796 of NZ_LHPA01000016.1, forward strand.
TCGGCGCCGGTGCCGGGCAAAGAGGAATATCTGGATTCGGAGAAGTATGAAATCCGCGTCCGCGATTTCACCGCCCCGGGCAACATCATTGCCGAGATCGCCCAGCTCAACCGTATTCGTCGGCAGAACCCGGCGCTGCATACGCATCTGGGCCTGAAAATCTACAACGCCTGGAACGACAACATTCTGTACTTCGGCAAGCGCAGCGCTGATGGCAGCAACTTCATTCTGGTCGCAGTGAGCCTCGACCCGCATAACGTGCAGGAAGCGAATTTCGAACTGCCGTTGTGGGAAATGGGTCTGCCGGACGACGCCACCACCCACGGCGAAGACCTGATGAACGGCCATCGCTGGGACTGGCACGGCAAGTACCAGTTCATGCGCATCGACCCGGCGTATCAGCCGTTCGGGATTTGGCGGATCAGCGCTACGTAGTACATGACGCATCTGTGGAGAGGGAGCTTGCTCCCGCTCGACTGCACAGCAGTCGCAAAGCCCGCAGGCGCCGTAAGTTCGTATCAATGCATTGGGGGTCGCTACGCAACCCAGCGGGAGCAAGCTCCCTCGCCACAGGGTTTCTGCTGTGGCTTTCAGAATTCAACAGGAGTTCCACATGGCGAAGAAACCCAAGGCAGCCGCCTTCATCAAAGACCCGCTCTGGTACAAGGACGCGGTGATCTATCAGGTTCACGTCAAATCGTTTTTCGACTCCAACAATGACGGGATCGGCGACTTTCCCGGGCTTATCGCCAAACTCGATTACATTGCCGACCTCGGCGTCAACACCATCTGGTTGCTGCCGTTCTATCCCTCGCCACGCCGCGACGACGGCTACGACATCGCCGAATACCGCGGCGTGCACAGCGACTACGGGACCATGGCCGACGCCAAGCGTTTTATCGCCGAAGCGCACAAGCGCGGGCTGCGGGTGATCACCGAGCTGGTCATCAACCACACTTCCGACCAGCACCCGTGGTTCCAGCGTGCACGCAAAGCCAAGCCCGGTTCAGCGGCGCGGGACTTCTATGTCTGGTCCGATGACGACCAGAAATACGACGGCACGCGGATCATTTTCCTCGACACCGAGAAGTCCAACTGGACTTGGGATCCGGTAGCCGGCCAGTATTTTTGGCACCGTTTCTATTCCCACCAGCCGGATCTGAACTTCGACAACCCGCAAGTAATGAAAGCCGTGCTGTCGGTGATGCGTTACTGGCTGGACATGGGCATCGACGGTCTGCGCCTCGACGCGATTCCGTACCTGATCGAGCGCGACGGCACCAACAACGAAAACCTGCCCGAGACCCACGATGTCCTCAAGCAGATCCGTGCCGAGATCGACGCCAACTACCCCGATCGCATGCTCTTGGCCGAGGCCAACCAATGGCCGGAAGACACTCAGCTGTATTTCGGTGACACCGATGCTGCTGGGTTGAATGGCGACGAATGCCACATGGCGTTCCACTTCCCGCTGATGCCGCGCATGTACATGGCACTGGCCCAGGAAGACCGTTTCCCGATCACCGACATCCTCCGCCAGACCCCGGAAATCCCAGCGAACTGCCAGTGGGCGATTTTCCTGCGCAACCACGATGAGCTGACCCTGGAAATGGTCACCGATCGCGAGCGCGATTATCTGTGGAATTACTACGCGGCTGACCGTCGCGCGCGGATCAACCTCGGCATTCGACGTCGTCTCGCGCCGTTGATGGAGCGCGACCGCCGCCGTATTGAGCTGCTCAACAGCCTGCTGCTGTCGATGCCCGGCACGCCGACCCTGTATTACGGCGACGAAATCGGTATGGGCGACAACATCTACCTCGGCGACCGCGACGGTGTGCGGACGCCGATGCAATGGTCGATCGACCGCAACGGCGGTTTCTCCCGCGCTGATCCGGCGAGTCTGGTGCTGCCGCCGATCATGGATCCGCAGTACGGCTATCAGTCGGTCAACGTCGAAACCCAGTCCGGCGATCCGCATTCGCTGTTGAACTGGACGCGGCGCCTGCTGGCGGTGCGCAAGCAGTCGAAGGCGTTCGGCCGTGGCACGTTGAAAATGCTCTCGCCGAGCAACCGTCGCGTGCTGGCTTATACCCGCGAATACACCGACGCCGACGGCAAGCACGAGATCATTCTGTGCGTGGCCAACGTCTCGCGCAGTGCGCAAGCGGTCGAACTGGATCTGTCGGCTTACGTCGGCATGGTGCCGGTGGAAATGCTTGGCGGTAATGCGTTCCCGCCGATCGGCCAGTTGAATTTCCTCCTGACCCTGGCGCCGTACGGCTTCTATTGGTTCGCCCTGGCAGCGGAAAACCAGATGCCGAGCTGGCACGTCGAGCCGGCGCAGAGCCTGCCGGACTTCACTACGCTGGTGCTGAAAAAACGCATGGAAGAACTGCTCGAAGCGCCGTCGCGTACGACGCTGGAGCAAAGCATCCTGCCGAGCTGGCTGCAGAACCGTCGCTGGTTCGCCGGCAAGGACGCGGCCATCGAAAAGGTCAATCTGGCTTACGGTGTGCGCTTCGGCGATGCCCAGCATCCGGTGCTGCTGAGCGAAATCGAGGTCACCAGTGGCGGCCAGACCAATCGTTATCAACTGCCGTTCGGCTTCATTGCCGAAGACCACGTCGGCCCGCCGTTGCCGCAGCAATTGGCGCTGTCGCGTGTACGCCGTGTGCGTCAGGTTGGCTTGATCACTGATGCATTCAGTCTGGAAACCTTTGTCCGCGCGGTGCTGCAAGGCATGCAGAACAACACGGTATTGGAGTCGATCGAAGGCGAAATCCGCTTTGAACAGACCCCGCATCTGGAAAAACTTGGCCTTGGCGCCGAGTCGGATGTGCGCTACCTGTCCGCCGAGCAATCGAACAGTTCGGTGGTGATCGGCAACAGCCTGGTGCTTAAGCTGATACGCAAAGTCGCTTCTGGCGTACACCCGGAACTGGAGATGAGCGCTTACCTGACCGAGGCCGGGTTTGCCAATATCTCTCCACTGCTCGGTTCGGTGATTCGCCGTGACGCACAGGGCGAAGATAACCTGCTGATGATCGCCCAGGGCTATTTGAGCAATCAGGGCGACGCGTGGGAATGGACGCAAAACAACCTCGAGCGGGCGCTGCGCGACGAACTGGCCGACGCCATGTCCGAGCAGGAGCAGCATTACAACGCCCTGGGCGAGCTCAAGGACTTCGCCGGCATGCTCGGCCAGCGTCTTGGCGAGATGCATCAGGTGCTTGCTGCACCAACCGACAACGCCGACTTTGCTCCGCAGGTGTCGTCGAGCAAGGACATGGCCGCGACAAGCAAGGACGTCACCGCGCAGGTTGAACATGCCTTGAAATTGCTTAAGCAGCATCAAGGCGAGTTGAACGCCGCGGATCAGAAACTGGTCAAGCGTCTGCTCGATGAGAAGAAAACCATCCTTGCCCATGTGCAGGACCTGGCGAAGAAAGCCACCGGTGGTTTGCGCATTCGCGTGCACGGCGACTTGCATTTGGGTCAGGTACTGGTGATCAAGGGCGATGCCTACCTGATCGACTTCGAGGGCGAACCGGCGCGGCCGTTGAGCGAGCGTCGCGGCAAGCACAGCCCATACAAGGACGTCAGCGGTGTATTGCGTTCGTTCGATTATGCAGCGGCGATGACCATCAACGTGCACAACGTTGATAACAGCACTGAAGCTGAAACAGCGCGCAAACGCGTCGCTGAGCGTTATCTGCGCGAGGCACGCGAGGCATTTGTGCAGGCATATCGCGAGGCGGCAGCTAGTCTTGAGCATGCCTGGCAGGATCCTCAAGGCGCCGACGCCGCGCTGGCGTTGTTCGGCCTGGAAAAAGCCGCTTATGAAGTGGCCTACGAAGCGGAAAACCGCCCAACGTGGCTGCCCGTGCCGTTGCACGGCTTGTATGGATTATTGACTGGGCTTAAACCCTTTTCCGATCTTGGTGGAGAGTAGTCATGAGTTTCTCGAACAAGGAACAGGGTGTGGTAAAGGAAGCATTGTTACCCTCGGCACGCGACATCGATGCCTTGGTGCGCGCTGAACATCACGACCCGTTTTCGATCCTCGGCCCGCACGGCGATGGCGCCGGCGGGCAGTTCATCCGGGCTTATCTGCCGGGCGCGCTGAGTGTCGCGGTGCTGGACAAGGACAGCGGGGAGGAAATCGGTCCGCTGCAGATGACCGAAACGCCGGGGCTGTTTGTCGGCCATTTCGATAAGGCGCGCCGGTACCTGTTGCGCACGCGCTGGGCCGGTGGCGAGCAGGTTGCCGAAGATCCGTACAGCTTTGGCCAGTTGCTCGGCGAGATGGATTTGTATCTGTTCGCCGAAGGCAATCACCGCGACCTCAGCGCCTGCCTCGGTGCGCAACTGAAAACCATTGATGGTGTTGACGGTGTGCGTTTTGCCGTGTGGGCGCCGAATGCCCGCCGGGTGTCGGTGGTCGGTGATTTCAACGTCTGGGACGGGCGCCGTCACCCGATGCGCTTGCGCCATCCTTCCGGCGTCTGGGAGTTGTTCCTCCCGCGCCTCCAAGCGGGGGAGTTGTACAAGTACGAAATTCTCGGTGCCCACGGCATTCTGCCGCTCAAGGCCGACCCGATGGCGCTGGCTACCAGCCTGCCGCCGGACACCGCGTCAAAAGTCGCCGCGCCGCTGCAGATCGACTGGCAGGATCACGACTGGATGAATGCCCGCCAGGATCGCCAGCAGCGCTCCAGGCCTCTGTCGATCTACGAGTTGCACGCCGGTTCCTGGCAGTGCGAACTGGATGATCTGGGTGAAGTGGCGCGTCAGTACACCTGGCCGGAACTGGCTGAGCGGCTGATTCCTTACGTCAAAGAGCTGGGCTTCACTCACATCGAATTGATGCCGATCATGGAGCACCCGTTCGGCGGTTCCTGGGGCTATCAGTTGCTCTCGCAATTTGCCCCGAGCGCGCGTTACGGCACGCCGGATCAGTTCGCCGCGTTCGTCAATGCCTGTCACCAGGCCGACATCGGTGTGATTCTCGACTGGGTGCCGGCGCATTTCCCGACTGATACCCACGGTCTGGCGCAGTTCGACGGCACCGCGCTGTACGAATACGGCAACCCGCTGGAAGGCTTCCACCAGGATTGGGACACGCTGATCTACAACCTCGGTCGCACTGAAGTGCACGGCTACATGCTCGCCTCGGCGCTGCACTGGCTGAAGCACTTCCATATCGATGGCCTGCGTGTCGATGCGGTGGCGTCGATGCTGTATCGCGACTATTCGCGCAAGGCTGGCGAATGGGTACCGAACCGTCACGGTGGGCGCGAGAACCTCGAAGCCATCGACTTCCTGCGTCATTTGAATGATGTGGTCGAGCTGGAAGCGCCCGGTGCGCTGGTGATTGCCGAAGAGTCCACCGCATGGCCCGGGGTCAGCCAAAGCACCCAGCAGGGCGGCCTCGGCTTCTCCTACAAATGGAACATGGGCTGGATGCACGATTCGCTGCACTACATTCAGCAGGATCCTGTGTATCGCGCCCATCACCACAACGAGTTGAGCTTTGGTCTGGTCTACGCCTGGTCCGAACGCTTCATCCTGCCGATCTCCCACGACGAAGTGGTGCACGGCAAGCACTCGCTGATCGACAAGATGCCCGGTGATCGCTGGCAGAAATTTGCCAACCTGCGCGCCTATCTGAGCTTCATGTGGACTCACCCGGGCAAGAAGTTGTTGTTCATGGGCTGTGAGTTTGGCCAATGGCGCGAGTGGAACCACGATCAGCAGCTGGACTGGTACCTGCTGCAGTACTCCGAGCACAAAGGTGTGCAGAAACTGGTCGGCGATCTCAATCGGCTGTATCGCGAAGAGCCGGCGTTGCACGATCAGGACGACGCGCCGCAGGGCTTCCAGTGGTTGATTGGTGATGATGCGATCAACAGCGTCTACGCCTGGCTGCGCTGGAGCAAGGACGGTTCGCCAGTGCTGGTGGTTGCCAACTTCACACCGGTACCGCGCCAGTCGTATCGGGTCGGGGTACCGTTTGCCGGGCGCTGGACCGAGTTGTTCAACAGTGACGCTGACATTTATGCCGGCTCAAATTACGGCAATGGCGGCGGAGCGTTGACCGAAGAAGTGCCTAGCCATGGTCAATCGATGTCGCTGGAACTGAATTTGCCACCGTTGGCAGTGTTGATCCTCAAGCCTCAGGGCTAGCAACTGTGGGAGCGAGCCTGCTCGCGAAGGCGCCATGTCAGTCAACGATGATGTTGAAGGTGGCAACGCTTCCGCGAGCAGGCTCGCTCCCACAACGTTTTTCAGCGTTCAGCAGATCACCAGCGCATCCGCACCCCAAGGCTGCCGATGATGCCGTTCAGGTCATTGTCATCCACATCGCTGCTGTAATCGGCGCTCATGTACAGGCTTACTGCCGGTGTGACCCGCGCCACCAGTCCCAAGCCCAATTCCACTGTTGATGATTTGCGGCTGCTGCTGATCTTGTCGACCTGATCCAGCGTCACCGTGCTGCCGGTGTACACCGTGTGCCAAAGGTTGGTGCGCACATACGGCTCTACCGGTAAGCCATTCAAGTCATAACTGCCTTTCAATCGCGCACCGACGCGGCCACTCCACGCGGTCAGGTCGGTCGAAGAGGCATTGCCCGCGCCTGCATACGGAGCATCGAGGCTGATGCGTTGGTTGATCAATTGCGCCTGCGGTTCTACCACCCAGTTCTCACTCAAACCAATCGGATAGCCACCCTCGACCGAAAACGTCATCGCACTGCCTTCGGCGGCCTGCCGATTACCTTGCGGCGTACGACTGAAACCGCTGACGCGACCGCCGCTGGCCGACAGGTCGACGTGCCAACCCTGCGCGCCCACAAGACTGTAATAAGCACCCAGGCTCTGACCTTGCAGGCTCAGGCTGTCAGTGCTGCGGTCCGCGAGGGCGCGGCGGTTCAATGCACCACCGGCACTCAGTTGAATCTGATCGTCACCGCCGATCAGGCCCAGGGTCTGGGCCGCGCCATTGGCGCTTTTCAAGGTGATCACCGCCGGACCTTTGAACTCGCCGCCGGGCATCGCGTAGCCAGAGGCCAGCGCATCGGTCTGCGCGCGGCGAGCGCTTCTGCCGTACAGTTCATCCCACGCGGAGGGCGCCAGATCTTCGGTGATCAGGCGTGAACTTTGCTGACGCAACGGCAGTGGTCCGGGCGTTATCACGGTTACCGGCAACGTCATCACAGGCATATCGGCGCGATACCACGTGGTTTCATCCGCCGCAGATCCCGCATGCGCCTCCATGGATGAGCACAGCAACAGCGAACCTGACACTGTGCAAAAGGTGATTTTCAATTCGTGTGGGGTCAGTGAAGTTTTCATGGGGGTCTACCTTGCAAGCGCATGCGTCATCTCGAGTCTGGCGTCTCTCCTACCCCGAACGAGGGGCGACCGAATAGAGCGGGGCGAACCGCGGCTGCTCGATTTCGCGAGTGCCGGAAGGTCAGCCCCAGTAGTGATTCCGGGGGTAGTAAGGTAGAGATAAGAAGAGTGACGCCTGCGCGTCAAGAAAATGCACGGTGAATGGCGTGCATAAATCAGCCTTCGCAAGCGTTTGTTTTTCTGCACATAACTAAGTGATTGTTTGCATGGAAAAACGCTTGCGAAGTGGTCGGCTGACGGTTTTCTGCCGCCGACGAAAGGTCATCCCGACCAAGGATAGCCGGAAGGAACTGTCAGATTCCTGCTGTCAAAAATGCACCTAAAGATGCACTTCAACCGCCAGAGGAAGGTGATCCGAGAGATGCGTCCATGGTTTGTTGCCGAGAATCCTCGGATCATGGCTGCTGGCATTGCGCAGATAAATCCGGTCCAGGCGCAGCAGTGGAAAACGTGCAGGATAGGTTTTCGCCGGACGCCCATGATGGCGCTCGAAGGCTTCGTGCAAATAGTCGCGACGGGCGAGGGCAGCGTTGCCCTGCAACTGCCAGTCATTGAAGTCGCCGGCAATGATCACCGGCGCGTCGTCCGGCAGTGATTCGAGCAACTGGCAAAGCAGCTGCAACTGCAACTGCCGATGGCTTTCCAGCAAGCTCAAATGCACACAGATCGCATGCACCTCGGCATGCCCGGGCACATCGAGGATGCAGTGCAACAACCCGCGACGTTCCGGGCCGGTGATCGAGACATCGAGATTGCGGTATTCGCGGATCGGGTATTTCGACAGCAGCGCGTTGCCGTGATGACCATCGGGATAAACGGCGTTGCGCCCGTAGGCAAAATCGCTCCACATGCTGTCGGCGAGGAATTCGTATTGCGAGGTCTGCGGCCAGTCGTTGTAGCGACTCGAATGACGTTCGTGTTCACCCACCACTTCCTGCAGAAACACCAGGTCGGCCGAGGTGCTGCGCATGGCTTCGCGCAGCTCCGGGAGGACGAACCGCCTATTCAGTGCGGTGAAGCCTTTGTGGGTGTTGACCGTGAGTACCCGCAGGCGATGAATGACTGGCGCGTCGACCGCTTGACGCTTGGGATCGCTGGACACGTTCACTCCTCTGAATTGGGCCATGCCTGTTCATGCGACTGGTTGGAGGGGGTGGCAGTTCCGTTTTCTGAGCGACGCCAGGCAATGTAGGAGTGAGCCTGCTCGCGATGGCGCAGTGTCAGTCAACCCTGCATCAACTGACAGATTGCTATCGCGAGCAGGCTCACTCCTACAGGGGGATATGGTGTCTAGACAAAGACGATTTCATAAGGCAAGCGCATTCTTTCCAGCAGCACCGGCGGCAGCAGCGGCGCAATGCCGATGGCCGGTTCGCCCTTGAGCTGGCTGGCATAGGCGTGGGTGGCGTGGCTCTTGCGCGCCACGGTCCAGGTGTCGAGGCGCAGCTTGCGCGCACGCTCCCACGGGATCATGCGTTGCTCGCGCTCCGGCCAGTGCCAGGCCCACACCGGCACGTCGTGATAGGTCGCCCCGGCTTTGAGTGCCGCGTCGAAACTGGCTCGGCCAACCACCTCATGATCCGCCGGACCATCCTCGCGCCAGGTGCTGAACACCACGTCGCCCGGCCGCAGGTAACGGCCGATGAATTCAGTCAGTTGGCTTTGCTGATCACTCAGCGCGTTGTCGGTAAATCCGCCGCGCACCCACTTCAGGCTGTGCATCGGCAAACCGAGGCGGCGCAGGGCTTCGACGCTTTCCTGCGGGCGGAAGACGCTCAGGCGTTGTTCCGACCATTGCCGCGAGCCGGGATGGCTGGCGCTGCCGTCGGTGATGGAGAGCAATTGCAGCGGGTGGCCAAGACTGGAGAGTAACTGCAGCAAACCGCCGCAGGTGACCACTTCATCGCCCGGATGCGGGGCGATCACCACGGCGCGGGCGCCGGCGGGAACCAGACTGTGGGTGTTGATGACGGGAATATTGTCGAGCTGCGGCGCGCTGTTCCAGATCTGTGCTGGCAGGCCGTGTTCGTTGAGCAATGACGGTTTCATGAGTGCGACGTCCTTGTGGTGTCTCGCCCTCAGTCGTGAGCAGCCAATGCTGGTCACGGCCCGTGAAGGCAAAAGAATAGCAACGGTGCAGTGCTCCAACCCTTGGATTACTGCGAGGCAGAGTATTGCTCAAGACAGCGGATTCGTCGCGTCACAGATCAATCTGAACCGTATTTTTTTATTCCAGCTGTGCCAGATTGCGCAGAAAGTCACCGAATCCGCCCTTCGCCCGACTGTCGAGACGGGCGCTGGTGTGCACCTGTGGGCGGTGACTCCAGGCGATGTTGGCACCGCTGCGCTCCAGCGCGCGCACCAGTTGCACGTCCTCGTCACAGGTCAGCGGTTTGAAGCCACCCACCAGACGATAGGCCTCGGCACTGACGCCGAGGTTGGCCCCATGAATATGTCGATGGCCATCGCGAGCCTGATAGTGGCGGTGGTAGCGAATCTGCGCCGCTTCATCGAACGACTCATGCCAATGCTCGACGGTGACCGTGCCACACACCGCGTCAGCCTCCAGCCCCAGTTGCGCCGCCAGCCAGTCATCGGCGACGCGGCTGTCGGCGTCGGTGCAGGCGATCCAGCGTGCACCGCGCTCCAGTAGCAGGCGCGCACCGGCGGCGCGGGCTTCGCCAACGTTGCGTGCTTCGATCTGCAGGCTCAGCACCGGATAAGCACTGACGATCTGCGCCGAACCATCGCTGCAACTGTCGAGCACCACGAGGATTTCCACCGGCTCGCCGGCCAGTTGCGCATGTTCGCCAGCCCGCAGGGCGGCGCGCAGACATTCATCGAGCAGCGCCTCTTCGTTGTGCGCGGGAATCACAATACCGATCAACGCAAGCCCTCCAGCGCCGCCACCGAGCGTGGCTCGCGGCTCCACAGTTCGAGAATGAAATCCGCTTCCTGATGCAGTACCAGACGCGGCAATGCCAAATGATCGTGGATCTGATCGTGTACCTGACGCGCATTCAGCGGGCAGCCATCAATCGGCGGGCGCCAGTGGCAGGCCAGCAATTGGCCGTCGGCCGTCAGCGATTCACTGATGCGGCGGATCACTTCTGTCAGATCGTTCTCATCGAGGTAGTAGCCGATTTCGCTAAATACAATCAGATCGAATTTTTCCTCCGGCCAGTCACCCGGGAGACGGCCCAGGCGGACTTCGGCATGCTCGAAGACACTCAAGCGAGTACGCGCGAGCTTCACTGCCGCGCTTGCAGTGTCGCAGCACAGCAGGCGGTCGCAACGTGGTGCCAGTTCCGCACTCAGTTCGCCATTGGCGCAACCGGGTTCGAACACCGCCCGGTAGCGCGGACGGGGCAGGGCGGCGAGGGTGATCGCGCGTTTGCGCTGCTCGTACCAGCGCTGACGGAATGCCCAAGGGTCGTCATTGCCGGCGAACAGTCCATCGAAATAGCGGTCATCGACGCTCACAGGAACACCACTTCAAAAGGTTGCAACAAACGATCGAGCACATAAGGCGCGAGCACTGGCCCGAGCCCGACGTCGCGATCACCTTCCAACTGGCTGGCGAACGCATGCGCCGCGTGGCGTTTGCGGGCGATGTGCGTCGGTGACAGCAGAATCTTGCGCGCCCGATCCCAAGGCACCGAGGCGTCCTCCGGGGTCGCCCAGTGCCACGTCCAGACCGGCAGTTCATGACAGGCAGCCCCGACGCGGCGCGCCGCTTCGACACTGGCGCGACCTACGGCCTCGTGATCGCTGTGGCCATCCTCGCGCCAGGTGGTGAAGACCACGTCACTGGCATGCAGATAACTGGCGATGAAGTCGCTCAATCCGGTTTCCTGAGCCGCCACTTGGGTGTCGGTAAAACCGCCGCGCAGCCATTTCAGACTGTGCATCGGCAAACCGAGGCGACGCAGGGCTTCGGCCGATTCCTGCGGACGCACCACGCTCAAACGCTCGACCGGCCAGCGTTGCGAGCCGGGGTGACTGGCGCTGCCATCGGTGACCGAGATCAACTGCAAAGGACGTCCGGCTGCCGCCAGCAACTGCATGATGCCGCCGCAACCGAGCACTTCGTCATCCGGATGCGGTGCGACGATCACCGCCCGCGATCCCAGCGGTACGAGGTCAAGGATGTCGATGGCGGGCAACTCGGCCAGGCGCCGCGAACCCTGCCATTGCTGCAGCGAAGTGCCCTGGCCGACGATCGGGTTGTCCTTCATAACGCCCAGACCTCGCGGGATTGACCGGCAATCTGCTGGCCCAGCGCAGCAAGGTCGCGTTCGGCGTGACTCTGGCGCAAGAACACCGGCAAGTCCGCACTCAATCGCGCAAAATGCCGATCCTGACAAAACGGCCCGGCCCCCAGCGCCCGACCGACTTCGCGCATGACCTGTTCGGCAGACTGTTCGACCACCGCGCGGGCGCGACGAGCAAGCAATTCAGCGTCGGCCTCGGGTTGCGCATCGATTTGCAGCGCGCTGAAGCGCAACACATCGGCAGCCGCTTGCAGTGCTGTGTCAGTGGCGCCGAGGTGGGCGAGGGCATGGGGTTCGTCGCGTTGGGCGCAATGCTGACGCAGCGCTTCGGCAATCCGTCGCGAAGCGCCATACCAGCACGCGGCGATGCCGATGCCGCCTTGCCAGAAACCCGGCCGTTGCAGGTAATCACCGGGATTGCCGATGGCCTGCGCTTCGGCGTTGTCGAACAGCACTTCGACGCTGCCGGTGGCTGCCATGCCCACGGCTTGCCAGCCTTGATCGGTAATTGTCACGCCCGGTTGATCGAGCGCGACTGCAACCAGTTGCTGTTGATCATCAGCGTCCCACGCAGTGAGCAAGGCGTGACTAAGCACCGCCGCACCAGAACACCAGGCCTTGCGCCCATTCAGCGCGACCATATGCCCGGCCGGCGTGACTCTCACCCGCGCTTGCGGCGGTTCGGCAGCCCACATTCCCCACGTGCTGCCGGGCGTTGGCGTTCCGCCCAATTGCTCGATGATCGCCAGCGCGTCGGTGTGACCCTCGTAAAGTTTGCACAGCCCCAGATCGTGTCCGCCCACTTCCGACAGACGCTGAAAACGCTCCAGCGTGTGACCGCTGCCGGGTAACGGCAAGCGGTCGAGGCCGGCCTCGACCATTGCCCTCAGGCAACGGCCGAGGGCATTGGTGTCGGCGTAATCTGGCGGACGGCGGGCCAGATAATGTTGAAAGTCCATATCAATCTTCTTCGTCACGTTGCAGTTCGAACAACAGCAACGAACGCCCGGTCACCGAATATTCATGGCCGAAGTCGAAGCGTTCCTGGCCGCGAATCGACGGTTGATTGGTGTCGATCATGCAGGTCCAGAAGCCGCCGTCCGGCACTTCCGGCAGTGTGAAGTTGACGATGTCGTGATGCGCGTTGACCACCAGCAACAGGGTCGCATCAGCGCCCTTGCGACGAATCCCGGTTTCCTGCGCGCGGCCATCGAGGAGCATGCCGAGGCAACGGTTGTGCGCGTCGTGCCAATGCTCGGTGGTCATCTCGGTGGCGTCCGGTGCCAGCCAGGTGACGTCCTTGACGCCGATGTCTTCGTTGTATTCGCCGACCAGGAAGCGGCCGCGACGCAGGATCGGATAAGTCAGGCGCAGCTTGATCAGGCGCTTGACGAACTTGAGCAGGGCCTTGCCGTCCTCGCTCAGATCCCAGTTGACCCAGCCGATTTCGCTGTCCTGGCAATAGGCGTTGTTGTTGCCGTCCTGGGTACGCGCGAACTCGTCACCGGCAACGATCATCGGCGTGCCCTGAGCGAGCAGCAGGGTGGCGAAGAAGTTGCGCATCTGCCGGTGGCGCAGCGCATTGATTTCCGGGTCGTCGGTCGGGCCTTCGACGCCGTGGTTCCACGACAGATTGTTGTTGCTGCCGTCCTGATTGTTCTCGTCGTTGGCTTCGTTGTGCTTGTCGTTGTACGAGACCAGATCGTTGAGGGTGAAACCGTCGTGGGCAGTGATGAAGTTCACCGACGAATACGGCCGGCGCCCGCGCTGGTTGAACATCTCGCCGGAGGCAGTCATGCGGCCGGCGAAATCAGCGAGCTGAGCGTCGTCACCCTTCCAGAAGGCGCGCACGGTGTCACGGAACTTGTCGTTCCATTCGACCCAGCCCGGTGGGAAGTTGCCCACCTGATAGCCGCCGGGGCCGCAGTCCCACGGCTCCGCGATCATCTTCACCTGGCGCAGCACCGGGTCCTGACGGCAGGCAACTAGGAAGCTGTGGCGTTCGTCGAAGCCATCGTGGTAACGGCCAAGAATGGTCGCCAGGTCGAAGCGGAAACCGTCGACGTGCATCTCACTGGCCCAATAGCGCAGGGAGTCGGTGACCATTTGCAGTACGCACGGGTGACTCAAGTCCAGGGTGTTACCGGTGCCGGAGTCGTTGATGTAGTAGCGCTTGTCATCCGGCATCAACCGGTAGTACGAGGCGTTGTCGATACCGCGCATCGACAGGGTCGGGCCTTGCTCGTTGCCTTCGGCCGTGTGGTTGTACACCACGTCGAGAATGACCTCGAGGTTGGCATCGTGCAGATGCGCGACCATCTCCTTGAATTCGGCGATCTTGCCACTGGCCAGATAGCGTGGGTCCGGAGCGAAGAACGCGATGCTGTTGTAGCCCCAATAGTTCGTCATGCCTTTTTGCAGAAGGTGCTGATCGTTGACGAAGGCATGGATCGGCAGCAGCTCGACGGAGGACACGCCAAGTTTGCGGATGTGCTCAAGCACGTCGTCGACCATCAGGCCGCCGAAAGTGCCGCGCAGGTTTTCCGGTACCGACGGGTGACGCATGCTGATGCCGCGCACGTGGGTTTCATAAATGATGGTCTTGTCCCACGGCACGCTGACCCGGTGGTCGTTGCCCCAGGTGTGCGCCGGGTCGATGACCTTGCACTTGGGCACGAATGGCGCGCTGTCGCGTTCGTCGAAACTAAGGTCGGCGTCGGGGTGGCCGATGGTGTAGCCGAACAGCGCTTCGGACCATTTCAGCTCACCCACCAACTGCTTGGCATACGGGTCGATCAGCAGCTTGTTGTGGTTGAAGCGATGGCCGTTGGCCGGGTCATACGGCCCGTAGACGCGGTAGCCATAGATCAGCCCCGGATGCGCGTCCGGCAGGTAGCCGTGGTAGATCTCATCGGTGTATTCCGGCAGCTCGATGCGCTCGAGTTCGACTTCGCCGGCGTCGTCGAAAATGCACAGCTCGACCTTGGTGGCGTTGGCGGAAAACAGAGCAAAGTTCACCCCCAGACCATCCCAGGTCGCACCGAGCGGGAAGGGCAGGCCTTCACGGATTCTCGACGGCTCGGCGTGCGCAACGGGTTCGGCTTTCTTTGGACGGGTCATGATTGCTCCTGCAAAAAAACGGGAATTCTGGTGGGCTACGTTCCCCTGTAGGAGTGAGCCTGCTCGCGATTGCTATTTCGGATTCAACATGGATGTCGACAGACATACCGCAATCGCGAGCAGGCTCACTCCTACAGGGTTATGTGTTGGTTTCCCCCGGAGGGGTTTTCTTCAGGGCGCAAAGACCCCTTATGGCGAGCAAGCTCGCCACACAGTTGTTCAGTTCAATAATCGGGTCTAGGTCAGTTCGCCGGAGGCTTCTTCGCAACTCGCGGCTTTTTCTCGGCAGACTTTTCGCCCGGCGGGACTACCTTGGGCGTGGCCGCAGGCTTGGCTTTCGCCGCTGGTTTTGCTTTGGCAGCAGCCGGCGTTTTGCCGTCGAGCGCTTTGGCCTCGGTGTTCTTCGCCGCTGGGGTCTTGCCGGCAACCTTGCTGCCAGCCGCTTTCGGTGGCTTCTTCGGTGCAAGCGCCTCGGCCTCGGCCAGTTTGCGCGCCATCTCCCAATGACGTTCTTCCTGGCCTTCAGGCTTACCTTCCGACTCCCAGATCTGATAGGCGAATTCGCGAATGCGTTTATCGTCGGTGCTCATCGCAATGCTCCTGAACTGAACTCATGCTTGTGTTAAGTGTTGGATAAAGAGATTGACCGGGACATCCCCCAGCGCTTCGCTGACATTCAGCTCCCTGTTTTGTGTGACTACGCTGCTGGCAAAAAGTCCCTTCAGGTTTGCATCCGGAGCGGCAGACGGTAAAACCACCCGCGTATCGCCCCAGCGCAGCGCATCGACCTGCGGGATGGCACTGTTTTCCAGCAACGTCGCGCAGCGCACCGGCACTACTACGATGGCCCGCACGCCCTCGTGCTCACGCGCGAACGCCAGCACGTTGTGCGCCTGACTGCCCAGCACTTGCAGTGGCTGGTAGTCGCCACGGCGGAACAGCTCGCTGTGGTCCCTGCGCAGGTTCAGTACTTCGCCGATCAGGGCTTGCTTGACGCGCCCGTCGCGCCACTCTTTCAGCAGTTGCGCATTCGGCACTGATGCCTGCAAAGACTGCTCACGGGCGGCGTAATCCACCGGCCGACGGTTGTCCGGATCGACCAGACTGAAATCCCAGTACTCGTTGCCCTGATACAGATCCGGTACCCCCGGCACGGTCATGCGCAGCAAGGTTTGCGCCAGCCCGTTGAGCGCGCCGGCAGCGGCGATGCTGTTGACCGTCTTGCTCAGCGCCGCGCGCAGCAACTCGCCTTCGTCGCCGGTCAGCAGTTTTTCCGTGAAGGCTTGCGCGGCGTTTTCATAGGCTTCGTTCGGCGCGCTCCAGCTGCTTTGCAACTTGGCTTCGCGCAGTGCTTTCTGTTGCCATTGCCAGATACGCTTCGCGTACTCGGCGAAACCTGCCTTGTCATCGTCCTGCAGATCCAGCGGCCAACTGCCGAGCAATGCCTGATAGAGGATCAGTTCGTCGCCCGCGGACGGCGCGTCATCTTCAATACGTACCGGACGGGCGAGGGCGCGCCACAGTTCGACCTGATCGGCGTACCAATGGCTGCGTTCGCTGAGCACGGCGAGCCGCGCGCGCGTGTCTTCGCCGCGCTTGTGGTCGTGAGTGGCGGTGGCCAGCAGGTTGTCGGGAAACTCCGCCATGCGCTGCTGATTCACTTCATGGAACTCGCTGACCGGCGCGCTGAATTGCTCGGTGTTGTAGCCGACGTCATTGCGCGACAGCAGCACCGCCGAGCGATACAGCGCGGTGTCTTCCACGGCCTTGGCCGCTGCCGGCGAGGTCAACTGCTGGAAGCGCACGCAGGCATGCTTGAGGATCTTGCGCGACCGTCCGCGCGGCTTACGCCGCCACGGCGTGCCGCCAAGCCAACTGGCGACCGAATCGAGCACCGGCCAGTCGGCCTCGCTGAGGGTCTGCCGCGCACCGTCCATGGCGTGCTGGAAAATCGCTTCGTCCTGTTCCGAGCGGCCGAGGGCGCTGATGTAGGTGCGGTAAACCGGGAAGTGCACGATCAGTGCGTGCAGCACGCGGCGGATCGCGCCCAAGGTCAGATCGCGAGTCATCAAGTCATCACGGGCGACCTGGTGCAGCGCCTGGGCGACGCTTTCGAAGTCACTGGCCAGCGAACCGTTGAGGATCTGCTGACGGGCCAGTTGCGCTTCTTCGATGAACGCGGCGGGGCGCTCGGTGCGGCGCTGCCAGAGTTCGCCGAGTACATGTTCACCGTCCGGGTCGTGTTGCAGCAGCGACAGCTGATTCATGAACTCGTAACCGGTGGTGCCGTCAACGCTCCAGTCCCGGCGCAGGGTTTCGCCCTCGCCGAGGATCTTCTCGACATAGATGGGCAGATGACGTCCCGGTGCCAGATGATCAAGGCGCCGACGCAATTTGCGGCAATAGCCGCGCGGGTCGGCGAGGCCGTCGATGTGGTCGATGCGCAAGCCGTCGACCAGACCTTCTTCAACCAATTGGAAGATTTTGCCGTGGGTCGCTTCGAACACCGCCGGACGCTCGACGCGCAGGCCGCCAAGTTCATTGATGTCGAAGAAACGCCGCCAGTTGATGTCGTCTGCCGCCGTGCGCCAACTGGCGAGGCGATAGCTTTGCCGTTCAAGCAGTTCGTGAAGCTTCTGGAAGCCTTCTTCGCGGGTGGAATCGTACTGAGCGAGGTTGCTTTCGATGGTGGCCAGAACACGCGGATCGCTGGCCAGCTCGCGCAGCTCCTGCTTCAGCGGGATCGCCAGTGAGTGGGCATCGGTCTGGTAACTGAGCGTACTGAAGCGATCGGCCAGGGACTTGAGCGTGTCGTCGGATTTGAGCAACTCGCCATAATTGTTCGGGCAGATCGGGAAGTGATGGTCGTAATGCTCGACGTAGAAACTGCCGGCCTGCGGGTTGAATTTGAGCTTGAGCGTGCCGTCCTGTAACGCCACGCCGTAGTCGCTACCGAGGAAGGGCAATAGCAACTGGCCTTCCATCAACGGATCCGGCGAGTGCCACTGGATGTCGAAGAATTCGCCGTACGGGCTCAGGCGTCCCCATTCCAGCAAGTCGAGCCACCACGGATTGTCGTTGCCACCCACGGCCATGTGGTTGGAAACGATGTCGAGGATCAGCCCCATGTTGTGCTCGCGCAGGGTGCTGACCAGTCGGCGCAATGCCGGCTCGCCGCCCAGCTCAGGGTTGACCTGGGTCGGGTCGACCACGTCGTAGCCGTGCATCGAACCGGCTCGCGCCGCCAGCAGCGGCGAAGCGTAGATATGGCTGATGCCGAGTCGGGCGAAGTACGGCACCAGTGGCACCGCTTGTTCGAGGGTAAATCCTTTGTGAAATTGCAGGCGCAAGGTGGCGCGCAGTGGCTGGATTTGCTGTTGATTCATTGGTCACGCTCAGTGGCTTGAAGGCGCGCGCAAGCCAGCAGTTCCAGGCGGCGGGCGGCATCGGGGCCGTCCAGCAACGCTTCGCTGGGACCGGGCAAGCGTCGCGACCAGTTCGGGTGTGAATCGGTAGTGCCGGGCAGATTCGCCTGTTCATCGATCCCCAGGGCATCTTCCAGCGGCAACAGCACCAGCGGCGCGCGGGTGTGGCCGAGGAAACGCACGCTGGCATCGACCACTTGATCGGCTTCGTGGGATTCTTCGCGAAAATTCTGTGGGTCCTGGCGCAGCGCATCGCGCAGGCCTTCGCGTTCGCGCTCGCGGTGCCGGCGCCAGTCGATTTCGCCGTTGGCATCGACCAGTCCGAGGCGCGCATTCCAGTCGATATCGCGACCATGCCACCAGCCGTTGAGCGTCGGCAGGTCGTGGGTGCTGGTGGTGGCCAGCGCGTCATCCGGCCAGTCGAGGATCGGTTTGAAGCGAGTGTTGTCCTGTTCGAACAACAGCACGCGCATGCCGAGAATCGAACGTGCGGCGAGTTTTTCCCGCAGGCCTTCCGGCACGGTGCCAAGGTCTTCGCCGAGCACGATGGCCTGATGACGATGCGACTCGAGGGTCAGCAGGCGCAGCATGTCGTCGAACGGGTAATACAGATAGGCACCGTCGGCCGGATGAGCGCCGTTGGGGATCACCCACAGACGCTGCAGCCCCATGACATGGTCGATGCGCAGACCTCCGGCGTGGGCGAAGTTGGCGCGCAACATGTCGATGAAGGCGCGGAAACCGTTACGGATCAGGCCTTCGGGCGAAAACGCGGAAATGCCCCAACCCTGGCCGCTGCGATTGAGGATGTCCGGCGGCGCCCCCACGGTCAGCGAGGCGAGCAGTTCGTCCTGAAAACTCCAGGCCTGACTGCCAGCGCCGTCAGCACCGACAGCGAGGTCGGCGATCAGGCCGATGCCCATGCCGGCACTGCGCGCGGCGGTTTGCGCGCGTTCCAGACAACGATGGATCAGCCATTGGCAGAACGCGAAATAGCCGATGCGCTCGGCGTATTCCTCGGCGAAAGCTGCCAGCGCAGAGCCGCGCGGGTCGTGCCAGTGCTCGGGCCATTCGCGCCAGTCGAGACTTTCGCCACGGGCGGCGCGCATTTCCTGAATCGCTTCGAAGCGGCAATGGTTTTCCAGCGCTTCGCCGCCGGCGTGGCGAAAACTGGCGAAGTCGGCGTGCAGCGGATGCTCGCCAGCGACGAAACCGTCATACAAGGCTTGCAGCAGTTTCTGCTTGGCTTCGGCGGCAGCGGGCCAGTCGATCAGCTTGAGATTTTCCAGCTGCTCGAACTGCGTGGCCAGGCCGCTGGCGTCGATCGCGTCACGCAAGGCGCGTTCGCCGAGAATGCTCCCCGGCGCGGCGTACAGTGAATTGAGAAACAGGCGACTGGAGGGCGAGTAGGGGCTGTAACGGCCAGTGTCGGCGCTGAACATCGCGTGCATCGGGCTGATCGCCAGGGCATCGGCACCACGTTCGCCGGCCACACGCACCAGTTCTTCCAGTGCCTGCGTGTCGCCGAAACCACCATCGCCGGGACGACGCAAGGCATACAACTGCGCGCTCAGACCCCAGGCGCGGGGGATAGGACTATCGACGGCATCGCCGACGCTGAAGCAACGCTCGGGCGCCACGGCCAGGGTGAAATACTGATCGCCGATGTGCACTTGCTGGTAACCGACCGGAATCAGACCGGGCAGCATCGCTTCGTTGTCCAGCTTGAGGTTCATCTGCGAGCCATCTTCAAGATGAATCTCGCAGGGCGTCTCCGGTGAGAAATAGCGACTCAGATTCAAGGCAACGCCCACGTCGCAAGTCAACAGGGGCGGCAAATGGCGGTCCTGCTGGACCTCTTGCAGTTCCAGCAGGCTGGCATCGATTTCTTGCGCGGTGCTGGCCGGGTGGCCGAGTCCGATCAGGACGTTGCGCAGCACAGCAGGAGCGACTTTCTGTTGACGCCCGTTGGCGTCGATCCAGTCGACGGCGAGGCCGGCTCGGCTGGCGAGTATTTCCAGTTGCGCATCGCTCATAGGCGCTCTCCGTTCAGGGGGTGCAAAGGGGGTGCGGCCGTGAGGCTGACGAGCGCGGTGTACGCCGGCAGTTGGTTCGGGTCCGACAGTTCGATGGCGGCTGGCTGTTGAAACAGCCACTCGGTATCGGTCTGTGCAGGGTTGACCACTGGCGTATCACTGAGGTTCAGGTCAATTCGCAGCTCACTGCCATCGCCCAGCCGCCAGCGTGCGCTTACTGCGCCGTAGCCGAGCATTTGCGCACCCAGCGCCTGGGTCCCGGAGAGATTTGGAATGATGTACTGGTGACGCAACTTCAGCAGTTGCCGGTAGAGCTCCTGGGGATGCTGTTGTAACGGTGTGCCGCTGCCGACCAGTCGCGGCTGCGAGGCGTGGAAGGTGTTCTCGGCATTCGGATCGGGGATCTGCTCGCGCTTGTGCGGATCGGTAAACGCGCTGAACGCGGCGAATTCGTTGCGCCGACCTTCACGCACCAGTTCCGCCAGTTCACCGTGGTGGCTGGTGAAAAACAGAAACGGTTGCTCGGCGGCGAATTCGTCGCCCATGAAGATCAGCGGAATCATTGGCGACAGCAGCAACAACACGGTGGCCGCTTGCACCGCACGCGGGTCGGCGAGCTGATGCAGACGCTCGCCAAAAGCGCGATTGCCGATCTGGTCATGGTTCTGCAAAAACAGCACGAACGCGGTGGAGGGCAGATGTTCGCTCGGCTCGCCGCGCGGTTCGCCATGACGGGTGATGTGGCCCTGGAACACGAAGCCCTGACTCAGGCAGCGAACCAGTTGCTCGGTAGGTTGCGCGGCATAGTCGGCGTAATAGGCATCGGTTTCGCCGGTCAGTAGCACGTGCAAGGCGTTATGACCGTCATCGTTCCATTGCGCGTCGTAATCGGTTTCCAACAGGCTCGACTGGTTGAGTTCGTTCTCGACGGTCAGCCAGACGTGGCGGGTCGGGTCGATCTGCTGGCGAATACGCCGGGCCAGATCGCTGAGAAAGTCCGGGTCTTCAATCGCGTGCACCGCGTCCAGACGCAGGCCGTCGAAACGGTACTCGAGCAACCACATCAAGGCGTTTTCAATAAAGAACTCACGCACTTCCGGGCGGCGGAAGTCGATCGCCGCACCCCAGGGCGTGTGCTTGTCCTCGCGGAAAAAGCTCTTGGCGTAGCGATGCAGATAGTTGCCGTCAGGCCCGAAGTGGTTGTAGACGACGTCGAGAATCACCGCCAGGCCATGGCCGTGGGCGGTGTCGATCAGGTGTTTGAGTTGTTCGGGCGTGCCATAGGAGGCTTGAGGCGCATAGGGCAGCACCCCGTCATAGCCCCAGTTGCGATCACCGGGGAATTGCGCCAGCGGCATCAGTTCAATCGCGGTAATACCCAGTGCCACCAGCCGCGCGAGGTGCTGTTCGACTTCGGCAAAACCACCGAGCGCACCGACGTGCAACTCGTAGATCACCGCTTCGCTCCACGGCCGACCATTCCAGGTCGTGTGCCGCCATTGATAGGCATGCGGGTCGACCACCACACTGTGGCGGTCCAGGTCACCATCCTGCGCTCGGGAGGCCGGGTCCGGCACCTCCAGCTCGCCATCGATGCAGTAGCGGTAGCGGCTGCCCGCCGGGCAGCTGGCCTTGATCACAAACCAACCGTCGCCCTGTGGCAGCATCGGCAACGATTTTCCATCTTCCAGTTCCACACTGACGTAGAACGCGTCAGGCGCCCACAACGCAAATTGCGTGTGCTCGGCATCCAGCATGATCGCGCCGTGGGGCCAGGTTTCTTGGGTCCTTGACGGCATTTTTTGCAACTCCCTGGTTATTTGTGGCTGGCTTTACCCAACGCCTTGGCGACCAGTTGTTCGTAAAGTTCGGCGTAGGGTTCAACTGCTTTGCTCCAGTTGAACGGTGCGGCCATGGCCCGGCAACGCATGGCATTGAGCAGTTCCGGGAAGGCGAAGACCTTGAACGCGCGGCTCAGGGCTTCTTTATAGCTATCAACCGTGGATTCATCGAAAAGGAAGCCGGTGACGCCGTTTTCAATGGTGTCGGCCAGACCGCCGGTGTTGCGCGCGACCGGCAACGAGCCGAAACGCTGGGCGTACATCTGGCTCAAGCCGCACGGCTCGTAACGCGATGGCATCAGGAGGAAATCGCTGCCGGCGAACATGCGCCGGGCATCGGTTTCATTGAAGCCGATGCGCACGCCGATCTGGCCTGGAAAACGCAGGGCCAATTCGCGCATGGCTTGTTCTTCTTCCGGCTCGCCGCGACCGATGATCGCGATCTGGCCACCGTTCTGCACGATGAACTCGGACACCGCTTCGGTGAGGTCAAGGCCTTTCTGATAGACCAGACGCGAGACCACGGCGAACAGTGGACCGGTGGAATCGTGCAGGCCAAACAGCTCACGGACGTGGGCGGCATTGACCGCTTTGCCTTCCCAGTCGCCGATGGCAAAAGGGGCGAACAGGTGCGGGTCAGTCGCCGAGTCCCAGCTCTCGTCAATGCCATTAGGAATGCCGCTGAGCAGACCTTGCTGAGTCTTGGCAGCGAGGAAACCGTCGAGGCCGCAGCCGAAGTCCGGGGTGGTGATTTCCTGGGCATACGTGGCGCTGACGGTGGTGATGTGGCTCGAATAGGCCATGCCGGCCTTGAGGAACGACATCTTGCCGTAGAACTCCATGCCTTCCTGTTGCAGGGCGTGGGCGGGAATCCCAAGCTCCGGGCAGGAACCGAGGCTGGTCACGCCCTGGTAGGCAAGGTTGTGAATGGTGAACAGAGTCGGCGTGCGCTGCCCGCGCCAGTGCATGTAAGCGGGCGCGAGGCCAGCAGGCCAGTCGTGCGCGTGCACCAGATCCGGGCGCCAGTGGATTTGTGCGAGGTTGGCGGCGATGTCGGCAGCGGCCAGACCCAGACGGGCGAAGCGAATATGGTTGTCCGGCCAGTCGCGGCCGTTGTTGGCGCCGTATGGGCCACCTTCACGCTCATAGAGTTCAGGGCAGATCAACACGTAGATCACCAGGCCATCGGGCATGTCCATGCGCCCGATCTTGCAGGGTGGCAGCGCGGCGTGGCCACCCAGTTCGCCGATGATGTGAATCGGGTTTTCGCTGTGCACCACCTGCGGGTAACCGGGAATCAGCACACGCACGTCATGCA
Source organism: Pseudomonas sp. RIT-PI-o (assembly GCF_001297215.1). Classification (NCBI taxonomy): domain Bacteria; kingdom Pseudomonadati; phylum Pseudomonadota; class Gammaproteobacteria; order Pseudomonadales; family Pseudomonadaceae; genus Pseudomonas; species Pseudomonas sp. RIT-PI-o. The sequence continues at coordinate 48,228 of NZ_LHPA01000016.1, forward strand.
GATGAGCCATGGCCCGGGGCAGGGCAGCGGAGACGTCACCGAGACCGCCGGTCTTGACCAGATCGGCGATTTCGGACGTGACGAACAACACTTTCTTCTTGTTGGGGTTCTGGCTTGCTACCGGAGCAAGCGCTTTGGTGCCGGGTACGTTGATCTGTCGGCTGCCGGGAACACTGACGGTGCTCGATTCTCCAAGCGACTGGTGAGCACGCTCTCCCTGAATATCCAATGCCGCACTGATCATATGTATCTCCCGTGTGTGATCTGATTCTTGTCTCGAACAAGCTGTTTCGTGGCCAAGTCCTGTGGCCGGGCGCAAAGGCGCCACGCATCGGTGAGCAAATGCTGACCCAACACGCGCAAGCAGAATGGGTGGTGAGGCCGTTGCAAGGATTACACCAGTCGCTTTCGCCCAGTTGTTCTGATGACCTGTGGCGTGAAGCAAAAGTTTCGACTTTTTTTCGTCGGTATGACCGAGTGGTTTAACCACTGAAAAATCAGTCTAGGCCAGATCCTAGAGCGGGTAAGGGCAAATGGGTAAATTGTTCGACAATCGGTTGTGTCGGGATGTAAGTGAGGGTTTAGCGGAGGGAATGCTCCGACGAAGGGCATGTTTTTCGTCTGGAGTGGGCTAAAACGGTGACTGGGTAGTCACGATTTTGTGCTAGGGGATGGGGTTCCTGCACTGTTCTGGTGCAGTCAGTTTGATTCTTTGGGGCAGTGAGGACGATATCGCGAGCAGGCTCACTCCTACAGGGGAACGCATTTCAAATTGTAGGAGTGAGCTTGCTCGCGATGGCGTCGGCCGAGTCACAGGTGCGCTTGGAGCTGATATCAGTTCAACAGACGGAGCGGCTCTCCCGCCGCCCAACCCTGAATATCCTCGATCATCTGCCGGAAAAACTGCTCATAGTTCTGCCGGCTGACATAGCCCACATGCGGCGTGGCGAGGACGTTGTCCAGCGTGCGAAACGGGTGCAGGGCCGGTAGAGGCTCTTGATCGAATACATCCAGCGCCGCCCCGGCGATGCGCCGTTTCTGCAATGCCTTGATCAGCGCAGCTTCATCGACGATCGGCCCGCGCGCGGTGTTGACCAGCAGTGCAGTCGGTTTCATCCAGTCCAGCGCCTGGGTATCGACCAGACCGCGACTGCGCTCGCTGAGCACCAGATGCACCGACAGTACGTCGGCCTGTTCGAACAGTTGCTGCTTGCTGACGTAAGTCACGCCGGCCTGTTCAGCGCGTTCGGCGGTGAGGTTTTCGCTCCAGGCAATCACCCGCATGCCGAACACCTGACCGAACTGCGCGACCCGCTGGCCAATGCTGCCCAAGCCGAGAATGCCTAGGGTCTTGCCATGCAGATCACCGCCCAGCCCCTGTTGCCACTGGCCGGCGCGCAGGGCGTTGGCTTCCTTCACCAGATCACGGGTGGCCGCCATGATCAGCGCCCAGGTCAGCTCCGGCGCGGCGTGTTTGTAGCTGTCGGTGCCGCAGACCTTGATGCCCAACGCTGCTGCGGCAGGCATGTCCAGCGCGGCATTGCGCATGCCGCCGGTGACCAGCAACTTCAATTCAGGCAAGCGTCCAAGCAGATCGGCGTCGAATCGCGTGCGTTCGCGCATCACGCAGATCACTTGATACTTGCCCAAGCGCTCGGCCAGCGTGGCGTTGTCGGCCGGGTAATCGTGCACAAAGGTTACTTCACCGATACCGTCGAGCACTGACCAGTCGACCACATCGCGGGCCACGTCCTGCCAGTCATCGATCACTGCAATCTGCACCGTCATCGCCTTACCTCATCAAGGAACGGAAGGAGTCTTGCCCAGCCAGCCGAGCAGCGCCTGATGGAATTTTTCCGGTTCTTCCATTTGCGGCGCATGACCCATGCCCGGGAATTCAATCAGCGTCGACTGTGGAATCAGCTTGGCGACTTGTTTGCCCAGCACCTCGTAGTGGCCGATTCGGGCTTTCACTTCCGGCGGCGCGAGGTCCTTGCCGATTGCGGTGGTGTCGGATGTGCCGATCAGCAGCAGGGTCGGCATCTTCAGGTCCTTGAACTCGTAGTACACCGGCTGGGTGAAGATCATGTCGTAGATCAGCGCCGAGTTCCATGCGACCTGGGTCTTGCCCGGGCCTTTGCTCAGGCCGGCGAGCATGTCGACCCAACGATCGAATTCGGGCTTCCAGCGGCCATCGTAATAAGTGGTGCGCTCATAGTCGCGAATGCCCTTGGCCGTGACCTTCAACTCGCGCTGGTACCACTGATCGACGGTGCGATACGGAACGCCGAGGGCTTTCCAGTCTTCCAGGCCGATCGGGTTGACCATCGCCAGTTGATCGACCTGTTCAGGGAACAGCAGCGCATAACGGGTGGCGAGCATGCCGCCGGTGGAGTGGCCGAGCAGAGTGGCTTTCTGGATGCCCAGCGCTTTGAGCAATTGCTGGGTGTTGGTGGCCAGTTGCTGGAAGCTGTATTGATAGTGCTCAGGTTTGCTGGAGGTGCAGAAACCGATCTGGTCCGGGGCGATGACCCGGTAACCGGCATCGCTCAAGGCCTTGATCGAACTGTCCCAGGTCGCCGCGCAGAAATTCTTGCCGTGCATCAGCACCACGGTGCGACCGTTGGCCTTGCCATTGGCGGCGATGTCCATGTAGCCCATTTGCAGTTTCTGGCCCTGGGATTCGAAGGCGAAGTGTTTAAGCGTGTAGGGATACTGGAAACCCTGGAGTTCCGGGCCGTAGGCCGGCCCTTCGGCGGGGGCGGTTTCAGTGGCGGCGTGCGCCATTAACGGCAACGCAGCGCTGAGGACGAGGCCGGGCAGCCAGCGGGAAAGCGTGACGGACATAAGCACAAACTCCTTGAAAATTGGCCGACTGTGAAAGGCCGGGATTACGCCGACGTTAAACAAAGGCAATCACACGCAGGGTTGGTTCAACCGAGCCAGCCCAGCGTGAGCAAAGCCAGCACGCCATAGCGCGCGCCTTTAGCCAGCGTGACGATCAACAGAAAACGTCCGAGTGGTTCGCGCATGACGCCGGCAATCAAGGTCAGCGGATCGCCGATCACCGGCAGCCAGCTGAGCAGCAGCGACCAGTGCCCGTAGCGCTCGTAATGTTTGCGCGCCTTGGCCATGTGTCGAGGGCTGACCGGAAACCAGCGCCGACCCTGAAAGCGCTCGATGCCACGACCCAGCCACCAGTTGACCAGCGAGCCGAGCACATTGCCCAGCGTCGCCACCCCGAGCAGGCCCCACAGCCAATAGCGCTCGCTGACGATCAGCCCGACCAGCAATGCCTCGGACTGCAATGGCAGCAATGTCGCCGCCCCAAACGCCGCAAAGAACAGGCCGAAGTAAGCCGCCCCCATCAACGGGCCGGGTAGTCCGCCACCACCACATCAGCGCCGTCCTTTTTCAGGCCGATGACCTGGTACGCGTCACTCATGCCATCCATTTCCATCCCCGGCGAGCCCATTGGCATGCCCGGCGCGGCAACCCCGAGCAGATCGTCGCGCTTGCTCAACGCGAGCACCTGATCGGCCGGTACATGACCTTCGACGAATTTGCCGTTGATGATTGCCGTGTGACAGGACGCCAGACGCGGTGGTACGCCGTGCTGCTGTTTGAAGCGGCTCATGTCGCTTTCGACGTGATCCTGGACTTTGAAGCCATTGGCTTCGAGATGGCTGATCCACTTTTTGCAGCAGCCGCAATTGGCATCGCGGTGCACTTCGATCGGGATCAGTTCGGCGGCTTGCGCCAGGGAGGAGATGAACAGGGTGCTCAGGGCGAGCAGACGCAGTTGGCTTCGCATGGAAAGGGCTCTCGACTCGGGTGGCGGTCAAAAAGAACCCATTTTGACCGGTTTTTTCGCCCCGGCATCAACTGAGTGTTTCCAGTTGCTACAAGACACGCTAACCAGTGTAGGAGCGAGCCTGCTCGCGATAGCGGTATTCCAGTCGACAAAATTCTTGACCGATAAACCGCCATCGCGAGCAGGCTCACTCCTACAGGTATGCGGTTGGCTTAAATAACCTTGAACCGTCCCATGATCGCACTCACGCGGCTGTTGGCTTCCAGCAATTGCCGGGTATTCAGCTCGCTGGCCTGGCCGCTCTGCACCAGTTCATCGACCATGTGGCGGATCTGCACCATGCTGCGATTGATCTCTTCGGTCACTGCGCTTTGCTGTTCGGCGGCGGTGGCGATCTGGGTGCTGAGGCTGTTGATGTGGCTGACCGAACCGGCCATTTCGTCCAGCCCGGAGTTGACTCGAGCCGTGGCGTCAGCGGCGGACTGACAGCTGGCCTGGGTGTTTTCCATGGCGCTGACCGAAGAGCTCACGCCTTGGGTCAGGCGGGTCAGCATTTCGTTGATTTCCGAGGTGCTGGCCTGGGTTCGGGCGGCGAGGGCACGGACTTCATCCGCTACCACCGCAAAGCCACGACCCTGTTCACCGGCACGCGCCGCTTCAATGGCCGCGTTGAGGGCGAGCAGGTTGGTCTGCCCGGCAATCGCGCCGATCACGCCGAGGATTTCGGTGATGCGCTGGGCGTCCTGCTGCATGTTTTCAACTTTGTGTGTAGCGCTGGCCACTTCGTCGATCAGCGCGACTACGCTGTTGGTCGCTTCACCGACCACGACGCGCGAGCGATCGGCGTTCTCGTTGGCACGTTGAGTGAACGCAGCGGTTTCAGCGGCATTCTGCGCGACACTTTCGGCGGTCGAACTCATTTCGGTGATCGCGGTGACAGTCTGGTCGGTTTCCGAGGCGTGACGCAGCAGAATCTGGCCGGTATGTGCCGAGGTGCGCTGCAGGTTGTCGAGGCTGGAAGCCATGGCGCCGGTGGCCTGGGTGACTTCGCCGATCATGTTCTGCAGATAGGCGATGAAGGTGTTGACCGAGTGACCGATGGCGCCCAGTTCGTCTTCGGCGCGAATGGTGATGCGGCGGGTCAGGTCGGCGTCGCCGCTGGACAGCGAATCGATGTTGGCCTTCAGTGCCTTCATGCGCTGCACCAGTTTACGAATCGCGTAAACCTGCAACAGCACCAGCAGGATCACCAGCGGAATCTGGATCAGGCTCAAGCTGTGGAGCACGTCGTCGCGCTGGGCAGTGAGCATTTTGGTCGGCAGGGCGGTGGCGAGGAACCACGGTGTGCCCTCGATAGGGCGCATGAAAAATGTAGCGTCTTCACCGTTGTTATCGAACTCGACACGTTGCGCTTTATCCCGATTCTGCAAGCCGGTCTTGATCTGATTGACGAAAGTCGAGCTGGCCGCCAGTTCGCTGATGTTCTTCAACACGATCGGACCGCTGATGCGCGAGCTGTTACTGATGATCTTGCCGTCAGCCTCGACGATGAGCATCTCGGCGTTGAGGTCTTTTTCCTTGCGCGCCACCAGATCGTTGAAGAAGCCCAGCGTCACGTCGATGGTCGAAACGCCCCAGGCACTGCCGTTCTTGTAGATGGCCATGGCGCAGTTGGTGCGCGGCTCGGCACTGGCGTCGTCTTTATAGGCCGCGGCCCAGGCGCATTGGCCGCGCGGGGTGGCCATGCCGCCCTTGTGCCAGCTCTGGTCGTAGTAGTTCGGTGCGGCGTCGCTGTTCCAGAAGGTGTTGACCTTCAGCTGGCCCGAGGCGTCGCGGTGCCAGAAGGTACTGAATTTGTTGCGCCCGGCTTCACGCTGGCCCGGCAAAGGCCAGATGCCGCCGCCGAAGACTTTCAGCTCGCCGTACTGATCCACCAGGCCCGGCAACACCGTGTCGATGGCGGCGCTGTCGAGCAGCGGGATGGTCTGGGTAATGCTGCGTTGCTGCGCCTGTACCTTGTTCAGTTCGCCCTGGATCTGTACGGCGACCTCGGCGATGCGGTTGAGCACGACCTTCTCTTCGGTATCGCGCAGGGTAGGCGCCACCAATTGACTGATGCCGACCACGGTCAGCACTGACAACAACAGGATAAACAGAACCAGAAACAGCGTGTAGCGAGCCTGAATAGTGCGCAGTGCGGGCATGGAACTGATCCTTGAGCGGCGTTGTTGTTGGCGGAGAGGAACAAAACAGGGCGGGGTTCACAGCGTATCGTCGTTTCGGGCGGAAGCTTTAGCTGCTCGCCCGCCGAAACCACCCGGGGCGATGACCGGTTGGTATCAGCTTGGGTACACAACCACGGCGCACGACATTTGTTGCATCCCCGTGACCGCTCTAACGCAACGTTTGCTGGTAGTCCTCTTTGTATCGGGAATGTACGAAAGTTGTAAAAAAGCACACAAAAATGTTGGTACTGTCATGTTGCCAGCCGATACTTGCGCGCATTCGAATGGCTGGTACAAGGACATTTCATGCTCATCGCACAAGGAATCTTCGCATGACAATCGGTTATACCGGCGCCTGGGAAAGCAAGGCGGGCGTTATGGTCCGCGACACCGGCGCCAAAAAGCAGGTTTCGCAGAGCGTCAAAGTGCAGCAGATGCTGACGCTGGTCGGTAACGACCCGAACGCGCTGAACGTCGCGGAGATGGACAAACAGGGTCTGCGCAAGCAGATCAAGGGATTCGACCCGGCCAACGTGTCCGTCAAGCAGTTGGGTAACCTCAGCGAATTCCTGCGCGGGCGTGGCCTGATCTCCGAGATCACTTCGATCACCTTGCTCAATGCTGGCGACAAGTTCGATCGTTTCGGTGTGCAGAAAGACCCGGAGGCCAAGTTCAATGCTCTGGAGTATTTCGCCACGCAGCTCGATGCCATCCAGACCAACAGTCTGAACGGCAACTATTACGGCAAGAGCCTGATTCCCGAATTCAAAAAAGCCATTTACGTCCTGCAGAACCTCAAGACGTACGGCGAAGGCAATGCTGCCGTGCCGTCCGACAAGGGCATCAAAGCCAAGGCATAAGCCCGCCCGCAATGAGCAGGCTCATGCCGGTTCACCAGCGCACGATCACACCGGCGGTAAATCACGGCCCGTGATTTGCCGTTGCGTCTGCTCATGCAGTGCTTGCATGTGCGGGCAATGCAAGTCCAGTTTGCGCGGACGGTAGCCGCGATGAAACAACGCCAGCCAGCCGCCCTGGTTATCTTGCGCCGGCGCCAGACCGGTGAAGGCAAAACCGATGGCGCTCAGGCTGTGCAGATCCACGGCGAACTGTCGGGACAGTTGCAGACGGATCGAAATCAGCCAGTGCCTGGGCAGCGTTCTCAATTGGTTCAGCAGTTCCGGGTCGAGTTTTTCCAGCAACATTTCATGGCGACTGCCGTGCTGCTCAACCTGAAACGCGGCTCCGCGCCAGCGCACTGCGCTGGCGCCGGCACCGAACACAGCCATCAGATGCTCCATGAATGCACGACAACTGGCTGGCCACGCCTGCTCCGGCAGGGGCCGCTGATAGCCGTCGATGGCGCGGACCCCCAGTACGACCGACTCCGGTTTCTTGCTGCCGAAAGGCGAGCGGACAAAATCAGGCAACAGGCCGGTGTTATGGAATCCCAGATTCAGCGCCATGCGCTGGGTGTACGGGTGATGGGTCACCTGTTTGATGGACACGCTGCGACAGCCCAAAGCCTGCGCATGAGTCAGCAGTTGCTCGCCCAGGCGTGTCGCGATGTTCTGACAGCGAGTGTCAGGATGGACGGCGCTCAACGCCAGTTCAGCGTCGTGCGAGGTTTCGCTTTGCCTGTACAAGGTGGCATGGCCGCGAATCCGTTCACCCTCGACCGCCACCAGCGAGTGCCAGCGTTTTTTGGCATGGTTCTGACTGATCAGGCAGGGCAGATACACATCGCTTTGTACGTAATGATCGCCGTACACCTCGCGAAACAGCTCGCTGACGGCCGTGGCGTCGCTCTCACGGTAATTGCGCAGGATCAACGGTTCCATCGCGCACCTCCCTGTCATGTTGGTCATAGCAGCGATGATCGACGATTCGCAGGCTTTTACCTGCGCGAGGATGGCGCACGAGATCCTGGTAGCCGCAGCTGTGGATACGCAGCTCCAGCAGTCGAGCGTCTCGCAGTGGGGTTATCTGCGGGTAAAGTTCGATCAAACGAGCCTCGAGTGTCACGTCGATGCCGGCGGATCGTTCGTTCGCCACGTATTTCAACGTCAGCACATCCCTGTCGTCGGCCTGTTCAATCACCAATTGCCAATCGTCGCTGCCAGTCGTGCACCTCACGGTGTCGCTGATTTCATCCGTCATCAGCGACAGGATCCCGACCCGCACGCGATGGCTGCTACAGCTGCGGCCCCTCAGCGCGAATTTGCGTTGCGCCGTGCCCACCGGTTCGCGCCAGCACGCCAGGTCGCCCACCGGATAGCGGATCAGCGGCATCAAACGGCGATGGAGGTTGGTCAATACCAGCACACCGGTTTTGTCACAGTCCTCGATCCGTGCCCCTGTGTGCGGGTCGATGATCTCCAGCAGGACGTGGCCGTCAGGCGTGCGGTGTTCGCCTTCCATGCAGTCACGGTGGCTGGCACCGATAAATCCACCGTCGACGCTGGCGTAGCCAATGGAGGCAATGCGCGCGTTGGGCAGCACTTGCCGGAGCAGTTGCCGTTGCGAGGCGAACAGGCTCTCCCCGCCGTACAGCACGCTGTCAATCATCGGCAATACCCGCTTGCGTTGCTTGAGCCAACCGGCAAAGGTCAATAGCTGCGCGGGCGGGCCGGCCAGCACGTTGATCCGGTGTTGCCCGATGGCATCGGCCAGCCTCGCCGGGTCAACGTCACCGGTAAACGGAAACTCGGTGACAGCCGGTGTAACGTGGGCCAGGGAATCGTGGATAAACAGGAAACTGGCATAGAGGTCGCCGGCGAAAAACAGATTGGCTACTCGGTCGCCGGGGTTGAATTGCGCGCTGAGACTGCGGCCGAAGTCCTCGGCCGTGCGTTGCCATTCAGCGCGCGTGTAGACCGACAGTCGGCCGCCACCGGTTGACCCGCCGGTCTTGAAGACCAGCGCAGCCCGTACGGGGGCAGTCAACACTGCCCATTCATCAAGGTTCTCGCTGCCAGTCCAGAATCCTGCAGGATCGAGCACAGGCCATTCGCTCAGTCGGTTGAGCGCCTCTGGAACCTCGGCGAGACAATTCTTGTAGTAGGGCGAATGCTGACGGACAAAGCCCATCAATTCGCCAATCGGGTGGTTTTTTTTCACGATGTCTTCTTCTTGTTTCGAATAAGCCAGCTCACGTTCGAACGTCAGCGGCGAGAGTCAATGACCAACGGCGTCTTGCCGCTGTATTTGTTCTGAATGAAAGCCACGGGCGAGCATTGTTCTATGTGCAGAACCAGTATTCCGGTGTCGACGGCGTTCATCAGGGTCGAATTATTGGCGAGCCGTGCCCTGACCGCGTCGGCTGCAAGTTCGCTGTGCACTTGCAGCCGCTCGATGCCCTCGGCGCTGTGATCCAGACGCAACTGAAACGGAACTTGCAGTCGTGTCGCCAGTTCGCTCAGAGAGATAAAGTAAGTGCCGATACGCAGCAGCGTGCCGTGGCGTTGCAGCAGTTCGAAGCGCGGCGACTGCAGTCCGCAGGCGCAAACGCCCGGCAGCCAGCGCCCGGTGTCGCCGAGCTCATAACGCTCAACGCGCTGGCCGCCGTCGCGGGCGAGCGAGGTCACCACCAGCCGGCCGACTTGATCATCGACGATCGTTACATCCTCATCGAACGCGACGATTTCCAGCTGCTGGATATCATTCATCAAATGGAACACCCCGTCCGCTGAAGCCTGGCACGCATGGCCAAGCGGGCCGGCATCGACGCTGCCGTAGATCGCCGAGCGAATGAGCACGACGCCACAACTGCGGAGCAATTCACGGTTCTGCTCGCTGAGGTGCTCGCCACCCATGAAGACCTTTTCGACCCCGCCATAAGCGCGCAGACGCTCCTGCTCGTTGAGGAACAGGCGATGCAGCGTGCCGGGCATGCCGACCAGCACATTGACCCGCTGTTCGATAATCAATTGGGCAATTTCCCGATAGTCTTCGTCGGCCGGGGCGGCCATGGGCAGATGCGGCACCTGCAGGCATTCCAGCGCTTTGTTGAGGCTGAGAAAGCCGGCGTACAGCCCGCCACAGTAGAACAGGTTCATGGCCCGATCCCGCGCCGGATCGAGGCCGGCGGCGAACAGGCCGTCAGCCGTTGCGCGCATCTGACGATCGAAATCGCGATAACTGTAGCCAGCCAGCGCAGGGGTGCCGTTGGTGCCGCCGGAGCGAAAATACAACTGCGCCTGAGCATTGATGGGTTGGGCGATGAAGGCCGCTTTGTCCATGATCGGAGCGCACGACTTCGCCGGTAATGGCGCTACATCGAGACGGGCCTGTCTTGGCAATTGCGTGGCCGCCAGACTCACCGATACCCGACGACTCAGACGTTGCAGCGCATAGACACCGTCATGGGGTTCGCCTTCGTAACCGTCGTGAATGCTGCTGATCGGTGCGATACGCGTAACGCCGGCACCGATCAGCGCATGGGTCAGCCCGGCGATGGAGGCCGGCGCACACACCAGCGCACAGCTTTGCAGCACGTTGCGCCAGGGCAACAGCGTCGCGCTCAGGAGAGCCTTCGGCACCGGGTGCAGCAAGACACTGCGAAACAGCGGCGACGGCGCGAGTTGCCGGTCGTGGCGCCAGATCACCCGCCAGCCCGCGCCGGCCCAAACCTGCCCGGTGTGTTCGGCGAAACTCTGGCCGAGGCGGGCCATTTGCAGGTGCGTGGTGATTTGTGAAGCTTCCTGAAGTGTCGGCGCCAGTGCGGGCCAGTCCGCGTGGCCACGCTCGAAGGCTTGCGCCAACTGTTCACCGATGCCGCGCACAATCTGCGGATCATCGCTGTCCACCAGCAGCCATTGCGGGCTCGAGCAGGCCTGCTGATCCAGTCGGCAGACTTCATCGGCCACCGCTTCAAGCGTCTGCGGCGTGGCGGCTTCGGGCGTCAGGTACACGAAACTGATGCGATGGCCCCAATCGATCCAGCGGCAACCCGGCGCCAGTTGTTGCCGAATGGCCTGCAGGGCCGCGTCACCACCCCATGCCGCGACGCCGTTGGCGTGCTTGCACAGTTGGCCGATCTGCCCGGTCTCGGCCGGGATCACCGCCACGTAACCGGCCAGTTGCCCGCCTGCGTCGCAGTTCGCCAAGGCGCAGAGCAGGCGTGCCGTCAGGCCCTGATCGCTGCGGCTGGGGCGCAACCAGTTGACGTTGCCGGCGAGCAGACTTTCGACCACCGCGCAGAACGCCAGCAGCGGCGCATTGGCGGGAGTGATGTGCACCACCAGCCCGAGCGGGCGCCAGGCTTCGAAGCGTGGCAGACGATAATCGATACGGCGCAGGGAATCGGCATCGGCGCCGAGTTCGCGCCGGCGTTTGTGCTGCAACGCGTCGGGTTGGCAGAAATCGATCAGGGCTTGCCGCTGTTCGCTGTCGAGGGGCAGGTCCGTGGCGGTGTTACGCAGATGTTCTGCAAACCCGGCGACGGCCTTGATGACGGTGTCGCTGTCGAGTGCCATCGCCAGGCGTTGCGGCAACTGCCGTTGCAGATCTTCCAGCGCATGCTCGAGGCTGCAGGTGTGATGCAGCTGTCCATTGATCAGATACATATCAGTGACTCCCCAGTAATTCGGCGGCGGCCATTGCGCAGCTTCTGCCCGCCGAGGTGCCGGCGCGGCCGTGCAGTTCGAACCAGTCGCCGGTCAATCCGCAGCCGCAGCTTGCGCCCGGGTGCAGCGTGGCGAGGTCGCTCATGACCACGGCGTGGGCCGGACTGGAGGTGATATAGGGCGAGACGAAGCCGAGCAGACCTGATTGGCCGTAGGGCAGCAGGGATAAATCCGCTGGGTTGCGAATCAACACCCGGGAGTACACCGGCACATGAAACCGGTGACGGGCGCATTCGATATACGGCACGGCGTGCTCGACAGCGCCGTAACCATCGCGGCAGCGGGCGGGCTCGATGCCCAGTTGTCGATGGATATGGGCGTAGAGCTGCTGTTTGGGGATTTCCTGCGCAGCCTGGGTTTTCCAGCCACCGCCAAAAAAGGCCAGCGAACCGGTGGGTAGTTGCAGATCCTGCACACCAGTGTCCTGCATGCGTTGCAGGGTCTGCCACAAAAACGCCGGAAAGCCGAAGATCCGTACCGGCAAACCTTCTTCAGCGAATGATTGCAATGCGGCGATCACCCCGAACACGTCGAACTGGTGGCCGCTACCGGTGTTGCGCAAGGCGTAGACCACCCGGTTGGCCCGGGCGAACCGACACAGAAACTGATCGGTGAACGAAGTGCCGAGGGTAATGCGGCCTGCGGGTTCGTAGCTCAGCAGCAGGTAGTTGCACGGCGTGTCCGGCTTGTCCCAGCGGTAATGACGGAATATGTGCGCGACCATCGATTGCGCCCGCGCCAGGCTGCGCTCGTCATAGCGCATTCGGCTTTTCTGGCCGCTGGTGCCCGACGACGTCAGCTCGAGGGCGTCTGTGCCAGTGCTGCTCAGCAGCAGGTGCTGTTTGAAGAAACTGGCAAAAATCGGCGGCAGACGTGACCAGTCATCAAGGCTGTCGAGGGCTTGTGGCGACAGCCCATGGGCGTTGAGCCAGTGGCTGTAACCCGGTGTGTGATCGCAGTGAAAACGGCTGATTTCAGTCATCGCCCGATCGAACAGACCGGCCGGGGCTAAATCCGGGCAATAGGGTCGCGGCAACGCGCACAGCGCGTCGGCATAGGGTAGGTGAGTCATCAATGTTCCTTATTGAGGCGAGGCCACATCAGGCGTGGCGGTTTGCAGGAGCCGGTACATCAAAGGCAGGCACATCAGCCCGCCGAATGCGGCCCAGAGAGCGAAATATTCCAGACGACTGCCGCCACCGATGGCGGCAATCAGTGAGCCGCCGAGGCCCATCACGGCAATCGAGATCATCCCGGTCAGCGCTGACACCAGACCTTTGCTGTCATCACTGGAAAACAGCGCCAGGCGATACACCACCGCATTGCTCATGCCCAGACCGACGGCGTACAACGCCAGGCTCGCCACCACGGGACCCAGTCCCGCGCCGAGCAACGCGCACGCCGCCAGCAGGACCAGGCCCAGACAAAACGGCCAGAGCGCCCATTGAAGCAATTGCGGCAACGAATGTGTGTGCAGCAAGCGGTCGAGAATCAGATTGCCGGCGATGACCGCCGAGAACACCGGGATCTGCCACAGGCCGTATTCCAATGGCGGCAGTTGCAGAACCCGCACCAGCAGCAATGGCGCCAGGCCGATCCAGGCAATCAGCGGCAGGCTCATCAGGCCGAGCGCCAGGCTCGCGCAAAGAAAACGCGGATTGCCGAGCAGCGCGGCGTAGCGTTGCGAAGTGCGTCGCCAGGAGAAGGGCACTCGGGCAGTTCGATGACCATCGCGGCGCTCGACGCCCACGGTTTCCGGCATCCACAGCAACAGGCCGAGCCATACCAGCGCCGCTGCGCAGCCGAGGAGCAGAAAGATTTCCCGCCAGCTCAGCCATTCCAGCAAGAGGATTCCCAGTAGCGGCCCGAGCAGGGGCGACAACAAGGCAACATTGCCGAGCAGCGCCATGAGTCTTACGGCGTCGGCTTCGCAGAATACTTCCTGCAATGCCGGGTAACTGACTGCGACGACGAAACCCAGCCCCATGCCCTGCAACAGGCGCAACAGGTTGAAAGCTTCAATGCTGTCAGTTAAGAAAGCCGCCGCGCACGAGGCGCCGAACAGCGCGCTGCCGATCAACAACAGTGGTCGTCGGCCAAATTGATCGGACAACGGGCCGAGTAACCATTGCAGGCAGACTCCACCCAACAGGTAAAGATTGAAGGCATGGGGAACATGCCGCGCGTCCGCCCCGAACTCGGTTGTGACATCGAGCATCGCCGGCATGATCACGTCGCTGGCCATGTAAGTAAGCAGTTCGAAAGCGGTCAGCGCCAGACAGAAACCGGCTACCTGTCGGGGGCCGATGTTTATAAGTGTTCTCTGCATGAACGTCCCTGTTTATCGGTTGTAGGAAGTTCGCAGAGCCTAGGCGCAGACGCGCAGCGCACCTAGGCGTTTGCTGCGTCAGCAGATTTCAAAAACTTACGACATGTTTAATTGATCGGCGCGGCACATAACATGTTTACCTGCGGCCACTCGGCATAAACAACAATGCCCGCGACAGTGCGGGCATTGTTTGCAGTCGATCAGCCGGGCGGGCCGTGCTTCGAGGTTGGGCGGTCATGCAGCCAAAAATCTCCAGCGCCTGTAACATGGCATCCCCGTTTGCCCCGACACCTCACGTGATCCGGCAAGCGTATGGCTTGCAAACGCAGACATTCCAACGTTTCAGGAAACCGCAATGACCCAGAAGCAACGCTTGATTTATTCGATTCTGATCGCTCTGTCCGTACTGGCGATCATGCTGGGCCTGTCCTGGCTGCAAAACGCCGGCATGATCACCGAGAAGACCTTCCAGTACGTGGCGATCGGTGTGGCCGTGGTTGTGGTGGTGATCAACGGCGTGATGCGCCGCAAGGTCAAGCCCTGACGGCGAACAGCAAGGGCCTCAATCGTGGTTGAGGACCGCTGCAGCCTGTGGGTGCAGGCTGTAACTCTTGTCGGCGTTGATGGTGATCACGCCTTCGGCGCACAAGCGTTTAAGCACTTCGCGCACGCTCAGAAACGACAACGGCACGTCCAGATCCAGCAACTGGCTATGCACACCGCGCACGCCCAGACGCCGATCGCTCTGTGCCGCCACCAGCAGGGCGTCGATGACTTTCAGGCGAATCAGGCTGGTGCGCAGGCCGAAACTCTTCAGCAGAACGCGAATACGCTCATTGCCCGGACGCTCGCCGCGCTGGGTGAAATTGCCAGTGTGCGAACTCATGGAAACGCCCTGTGGCGTCTGGCTACCGTCCGATGGTAGTTGCGAGTTGTACATGCGATTACTCCTTTTCAGAGCCAGATCGGGAAAGGTTTTGTTGCGCTTTCTAAACAAGACGTTTCAGCACGACAAATCATGAAAGAAAAGATGTAGAAATTTCGTCGCTAATTCGTCCTGGCCTCGTGATGCCGGCCTTGCCCCGATGGATTGCCCGCTAAATTTTTTTCCTCAGCTTCGTTTCTTCGACAGGCTCATTGCGCGTGGACGCAGGGGCAATCGACCTTTCGAGCAGGAGCGAGCGTGATTATTTCCAGGCAACTCACCGGGCTGGCCCTCGCCGGCACCTTATTCGGACTGAGCCTGTCGGCCCATGCACTGAGTCCGGCTGCAGACACCCGCGCGGACATTCGCCGCACCAGTTTTGGCGTGCCGCACATTCGCGCCGAAAACGAACGCGGTCTGGGGTTCGGCATCGGCTATGCCTATGCCCAGGACAATCTGTGTCTGCTGGCCAACGAGATCGTGACCGTCAATGGTCAGCGTTCCCGTTATTTCGGCCCGGAGCAGTTCACCGTCGAGCAACGGCAAAACCGCGTCAGCGACGTGTTTTTTACCTGGCTGAACAGCCCTGAATCCGTCCATTCGTTCTGGCAGGCGCAACCGGCCGAGGTGCGCGATCTGGTCGAGGGTTATGCCGCCGGGTACAACCGCTCTCTGGCTAAACGCCGTCAGCAAGGGTTGCCGCAGCAATGCCAAGGGGAATGGGTACGCGACATCAGTACCGACGATCTGGTCAAGCTGACGCGGCGCTTGCTGGTGGAAGGGGGAGTGGGCCAGTTCGCCGAAGCCCTTGCTGGCGCGACGCCGCCGCAAGCAACCGCGCAGGTGAAGCACGAAACCCAGGCATTCCAGCTGGCCGACGCACGTCAGCAGCGTTTCGCCCTCGATCGTGGCAGTAACGCCGTGGCGGTCGGCAGCGAGCGCTCGTTCAACGGTCGTGGCATGTTGCTGGCCAATCCGCACTTCCCTTGGGTCGGCGGCATGCGTTTCTACCAGATGCACCTGACCATCCCCGGCAAACTCGATGTCATGGGCGCGGCTTTGCCGGGTCTGCCGATGATCAATATCGGCTTCAACCAGCATCTGGCCTGGACCCACACGGTCGATTCGTCGAAACACTTCACGCTCTATCGTCTGCAACTCGATCCGAAGGATTCGACGCGTTACCTTCTGGACGGCAAGTCGCTGCCACTGAGCAAACAAACGGTCACCGTGCAGGTCAAGCAGGCTGACGGTCAGGTCGTACCGGTGGCGCGCGACATCTACAGCTCGCAGTTCGGGCCGATCGTGCAGTGGCCGGGCAAGCTCGATTGGGACAAGCAATACGCCTACAGCTTGCGCGATGCGAACCTTGATAACGATCGCGTGCTTAAACAGTGGTATGCGATGAACCAGGCCAGCAACATCAAAGATCTGCAAGACGCAGTGCACAAGATCCAGGGCATTCCCTGGGTCAACACTCTGGCGGTCGATGACAAGGGCCAGACGCTGTACATGAACCTGTCGGTGGTGCCGAATGTCAGCGCGGAAAAACTCGCCAAGTGCAGCGACCCGCGCCTCGGCCTGCGCATGATTGTTCTGGACGGCTCCCATAGCGGCTGTGCCTGGGATGTCGATCCGCAAGCGGCGCAGAAGGGCATATTCGCTTCCAGCCAGTTACCGCAACTGCTGCGCAAGGATTTCGTTCAGCACTCCAACGATTCCGCATGGCTGGCCAACCCGGCGCAACCGCTCACCGGCTATTCGCCGCTGATCACCCAGGACGCACAACCGCTGGGCCTGCGCTCGCGATTCGCACTTGATCGTTTGGCTGAGCTGAGCAAAAAAGGCCCGTTGGGGATCAAGGATCTGCAGCACATGGTCATGGACGATCAGGTCTATCTGGCCGCGCAGGTCATGCCCGACCTGCTGAAGTTCTGCGCAACCGATCTCGGTAGCGACGCCGCGACACTGAAATCTGCGTGCGCCAGCCTCAAGGCTTGGGATGGTCGCGCCAATCTGGATTCCGGCCTCGGTCTGGTGCACTTCCAGAACATCATGCAGGCGCTGCTTGAATCGCCGGACATCTGGCGCGTGGCGTTCAACCCCGCAGATGCGCAAAACACCCCGCGTGGTCTGGCGGTCGAGCAGCCTGCAGTTGCCAAAGCGCTACGCGAAGCGATGCTGGCGTCGGTCCAGCTGACCGGCAAGATGGGTCTGAAAGCAGACGCACGCTGGGGCGACATTCAGGTGGTCAGCAGCGGCGGGCAGCAAACGCCCATCCATGGCGGGCCGGGTACGCTGGGTATCTACAACGCGATGCAAAGCGTGCCCCGGGAAGACGGAAAACTTGAGGTGGTCAGCGGCACCAGCTACCTGCAAGTGGTGAGCTTCGATGAAAAAGGCCCGCATGCCCAAGGGCTGCTGGCGTTCTCACTGTCCAGTGATCCGGCGTCGAAGTATTCGCGCGATCAAACCGAAGCGTTTTCGAAGAAACAGTGGAGTGTCCTGCCCTTCACCGAACAGCAGATCCAGGCAGATCCGCAATATCAGGTGCAGACGATTCAGGAGGCACAGGATCAGGCAGGGAAGGTGGCCGCGCACTAAGCAGTGATCGCCCGCAACAAACGAAGGCCGCCTCCCGCAAGGGACGCGGCCTTCAGCTTTTCGGCGGGCGTTGCGGCATCGAGTTGATCACCGGGTTGCCTTCCTTGTTGCGGGTCAGGTAGACCGGCAGCACTTTCGGCAGGCTGTTCGCCAGGTTGTTCATCTCATTGATGTTGTAGACGCCGCCCACGCGGATCGCGCCGGTGCTGGTGTCGGCGAGCATCAAGGGCTTGTCGAGGTAACGATTGATCAACGGCAGGGCGTCGTGAAGGGCAAGGTTATCGAGCACCAGTCGGCCGCTGCGCCACGCCAGCGAAGTGTCGCCAGGGTAGGTCTGGCTGATTTGCGGCGCGTAATCGCCATGTCGGTAGCGTGCCTGCATCGATGGCGCCAGGCGCAGGCCGTCTCCCGGTAGATCGCGGTTGCTGCTGACCAACACCGAACCTTCGACCAGGTTGACCCGAACCTGATCTTCATACATCCACACGTTGAATCGGGTACCGGTCACGCGAATCCTGCCTTCGCCGGCACGCACCACGAACGGATGCGCGGTGTCGTGACTGACGTTGAAAAACGCCTCGCCCTTGTTCAGGGTCACGCGGCGTTCATGTTTGTAATTGCTGAAGGTCAGTTCGGTGTTGAGGTTGAGTTCCAGCTGGCTGCCATCACTCAAGGTGACCTGACGGACGCGGTCGGTGGCGGTGTAATGCTGATAACTGTCGGGCAGCCAGTCCAGACTCCAGCCGCTGTAAGCCGCGAGCGGCAGGGCGACGGCACAGGCGCCGACAATGACCGCAAACTTGCGCCACGAACGCGAAGGCTTGCGTTGCGCAGCGAGCGCCTCAGGCTCGGTTCGAGGCAGGTCTCCGGCCACTTCCCAGATTTCCTGCATGGCTTCGTATTCGAAGGCATGCAGGGGATGCGCATCGTGCCAGGCTTCAAACGCGCGACGCTCCTCGTCCGTGCAGTCAGCGGCGTGCAGACGCATGCACCAATGCGCGGCGGCATCGGTGATCGCATCGTATTCGGCTTCCGAGAGAGTGTCTTGGGTCATTGACTCGTCCTGATTTAGCGCATTCTAACCTCGCCGGCGGGTTGCCGAGAACATCCGTCATGGCATTTACCCATCAACGTGGAACTTATTTTTCCCTGTGACGCCCAAAAAAACAGGAAGCAACTGCCTACTATCCATAAATGGAGTGAAAAAATGATCAAAAAGACTTTCGCAGCCCTGATTGCCACTGCCGGTTTGCTCAGCGCCGGTGCCGCTCTGGCGGACAAGCCAGGCGCAGGCTGGATCACCATCGAAAAAGCCATCGACACCGCCAAGACCAAGGCTGGTTATGTCGAAATCTATGAGATCAGCGCCGACAACGACGGTTACTGGGAAGGTGAAGGGCGCAAGGCCGACGGCGTTGTTTATGAATTCCGCATCGATGGCGCCTCTGGCAATATCCTGCGTGATCAGAAGGACTAAGCCTTCACTGTTGGCTGATACAGAAGTGCGCTGGTGTCGAGCCAGCGCATTTTTTTTGTTCACCTCTCGGGTTGCGCGGTTTTGGATACGGTTGCGGTCGGCGCCGGCAACGGGATGGGAGCCGGAAGCGGATCGAGTTTCTGGCCCAATTCGCTGATCAGCAACGCGATCGAGTCAGCGTTGGCGAGTATCACGTCAACGCGTGCTTCGTCAGACACCGGATTGCGGAACGCTTTACGCGCGTCTGCAAGATTCCTGGTTTTGGTCAGGCTGAGAATTTTTTCGTAGTCATCGGCTTGCGACGTTATCTTATCCATGCCCACCCAGGCGCCCGTCTCGTCTTTACTCGCGAACAATTGTGCAGAAGGCGTAGCGCGCGAGAGCGATTGACGGCGGCTATCCAGATCATCCTTGAGCAGCTGTCCGTCCGCAGTGGTGGTATCGATGAGGCCCGGAAAGGGGGCCATCGCGTCAAGGGAGACCAGATCCTCGCTATCGCAGACCAGATGCGAAAGTTCATGGATCAGGGTGACCGCACGTGCGTGCGAGTCCACATTGAATCTTGGAGGCAGGAAGGCCGTGTAGACATCCAGCGCCGGATTGAAGAAATGTTCGGTGAAGTGGACGATCTTCTTGCGGTCCTGTTTGAAAACGAAGGCAACCGTATCGTCGCCGTAGCGCTGGTTCAGGCCGGCGAAGAAGCGCTCTGTGTAAAGCAGATCATCCTCGGGATCCGTCAGCTCACGGCACAGCGGGATGATCACCTTTTCGAATTTCCTCTGCAGCGCGGGCGTGATGTGAGGCACATCGAGAATGCTCCTGAGCACCTTCTCCACCCGTGTGCCCCCCAGGTTGTCGCGATGGATGACAAAGTTATGCAGACAATTGAGCGCATAGGTTCTTGCCCGGGTGACCGCTTGCTGTATCACAAAGGCCCTGGCAGGTGAGCGACGGTTGATCTGCGCCATCCCTTTGGCCTGGATGTACATGGTGATCGAGCGGCTATCCTCGACTTGCTTTTGCAGTTCGGCCGGCCCCTTCCTGCGACAGCGCTGCACCGTCTGGCCGGCCTGTGCAATCACCAGCCTTGAATTCTTCTCTGCCAGTGCCGGCCCTTGGCTGCGATCTTCTTTGCGCAGGAACCATGTTTTTTCGGCCTGAACGACTGGATAGACCGTGCCGGCAATCGCCACGTATTGGTCAGTTGTGGCGGAGTCCCGATAAACCAGCCGATTGCTCTCAAGCTTTAGGTCTTTCAGCGCCTTACTGGTTTCAAAGGGCTGCAAGTCAACGCGGGAGGGCGAGGCGGGCGGTGCTTTTGCCCAGCGCGAGGCAACCTTTACGGTGCTATCGGTCTGCGCAGATGTCTGCGCCTCAGCGGCAAATTCGCTGGTGGCTGTCTGCGTCTCGGTCTCCCATGACAAGCGTCCCAGACTGAACAGCGAAATGGCACCCTCGATGAAGTTCTTCAGGCCGTTGGCCCAATGGTGGTCCTGGAGGTCTTCGGCGGACTCCTTGAAGTCCTGATAGCTTTTCCAGAGGAACAGCAAAGAGGCCAGTTTCCCCGGCAACAAGTGCGGCACCAGCCGGACGCCCTGACTGAAGAGAAACCTGGCTGCTTCCCAATCCGCTTGGGCATTGATCTGCGGCTGGCTGCTGAGCAGTTGTGGCAGAAGGTTGAGGGTGTCCTTGTGCAACCGATCAAGCACATTGCCGTTGATGGGCGTGCTTTGAAGGGTGATCTCGCTGGGTTTGCCGATCGTCGTTTTCAGCAGATTCCTGAAAATGGCCTGCTGCCCGTCCGGCAGACGCCGGATGATCAGGTCCTGGAAATGCCCGGGCGTATTCACCGCTTCGATCAGTTGCGCTGCGTTCTCGAACTCGCGAAATACGCATCGGGAGTAAGGCGCATAGAGCACCCGCGGGCCTGTCTGCCCCGCGCCCGGTCCGAAGACGTACAGGCCGAGCGTGTCGACGCCATCAGCGCCCGCGGTCTTGATCAACGACAGCGGGCAGGCGATGGCGTGAGCATCCACGACCATGGCCCGCGCTATCCCGTCCGGCATGTCGAGTATCTGACAAATGTAGTCGTAGCCGGTGTCCGACAGTTGTTGCTGCAACTTCATCGAGTGGGCGTGCTGCATCAATTGCCAGGGCAACTGGCGTAAAAACCGCATCTTGCTGATGCGTGCAGCCGTGCTGTCGCCGGACAGCGCCTGGGTTACTTTTGCCGTGTAGGTTGTGGCGATGTCGAGCGATTGCAGTAATTGCCGTACGGCGGTCTGGGCGAAATCTTTCGGTAATGCGGTGGCTATGTTCGAGGTCACTTTGAAACCGCTGTCCTGCACAACGTTGTAGTGATGCAGGGCGAACTCCAGAAGGTCGCAGGCCGGGCCGGCCAGCGTCAGGTTCGGGGTGATCTGGATATCCTTTGGCTTGAGCCCGTTGCCCGGGAATCTGGCGTCGAGCAGGCTTTTCAGGGTTTGCTCGATATAACTGGCCAGGGTCGGGACCTCATCGAGAAAATCCTTGCCATCGATAAAGGCGCGCCGCAGTTCATCCAGCAGGGCGAGTTGTGTGCGCTGCTCCGTCGCCGAGGCCATGCGCAACCAGTCGGGATAGTCCAGATGACGGGAAAGGGTACGTGCAAGATCGACGGCGCGGCGCAGATCGGTATCGATGACAGCGTTCTTCATCCGGTCAAGGAAGGTCGCCAATGTGTCCGGGTCCTTGATACAGGCGCGTAGCATTTCGCATTCAGCGAGAAAGTGTTCGATGCCCGACTGCATGCGGTCGTTGGACACACGGCCCTCAAGCAATTGGAAGCTGCCGAGCGTGTATTGCTGGTCCAGTCGATGCTGCGCTATTGGCAGATTCTCCAGCAGCGTATGGCTCTGATTGTTGTCGTCCAAGCGTTGTTGCAACTGTTTTTGCGCAACGCCCATATCGGCGAACAATTCCAGGCCCATGGCCGGTGTCCACAGGATCGCGCGCCCCGAGTGCTCGACGTCCATGCCGCCGCGCTCGGTCAGCAGCACGCAGTAGGCGAGCGGCAGCTCAGCGGTGGACTCGGCACAAGCAAGCGTGAGCGACCAGGCATCCGGGCGAAAACCGTTGAGTGACTGGCGATCGCTGCGTGTCGGATGCCGGGCATCGAACACCGTATCGACGATTTTTCGTTCCGCCTCCCGCCATGATCCGCTGACACTTCGGACGAACGCCTCACCGCGCAAGCCATCTTCGAACGCCTGCGCGAGCTTCCAGAGAATGCCTTCGAGAAAAGTGCGCTGTTCGGCGCCGTTCGCGGTCGGCTGGTCTTTGAAGTGGCTGGTCAGACTATCCAGCGTTCGGCCCAGACTTGTCGCCAATTGTGCCGCCTTGTCGGCCTGCACAAGTGAGGATGGCGGCGCGCTGGTGAACAACGGCCGGGTACTCCAGCGCTCATTGACATCGAGATCGAGCAACCGCTCATGGATCATCGAGCGGATATCCAGCGCCTTGTCGAAGAGTGCATGAACGTCTGTGGTGCGTTCGCTCTGGCGATAGCGCTGCAGGACGAACTCAATGTTCTGACGTTGTTTGGTAAGAATTGCCTCGAACAGCGTCGGCATGATCTCACCGCTGATGTTTTCCCCGGACACTTGGACGTTAGCGAAACCCAGGTAGCGATTGCGCTCTTGCAGACTCATCAGTCCGTACAGTTCGTCTTCGTGCCCGGCAGCCTGCAGTTTCGCGGTGAGCGTCTGTTTGAGGTCGGCGTAGTTCGTGAGTACCTGCAGGCCCTGGCTGGGGGTATAGAGATAGGCCTTGTCATGATTGATCATCAACGAGCCGGCCAGTTCGACAGACGCTGTCTGTTCGCTCAGGCACACGGTTTCGAACGTTGGCCGGCGTACTACAACGGACGGCTCACGTACCAGACTGTGTAGCGCGTCGAACTCGGCGGCGGAGAGGATTTGTGTTTCGCGCTTGATCATCAGATCGGCGCGCGCCTGGTCCTGTAGCGTCTGGCTGAAGAAGGTGCGCCTGGGCGAGCCCTCGAATGACGCGGCATTCCAGTAGCCCTCGAGCTGACGGAACAACAGCATGATCAGTTTGCTCGAAGCCGAGGTGATAGCGGTTGCCCACGCGGATTGATCATCAGTGCCGGACAGGCGGGCGGGGTGTGAAAACTCGACAGTCTGACCGTGGGGCCATTGCTGACGGCGAAAATACAGCAGCAGCGCTTCAATCAGCGAGCGCGAATCGACCCAGTGCCTGCCTGCATCGGTGGAGGAGGGTTTTGTAGCGGCGTAAAAAGCCACGCGGGTGCTCGACTGGGGCAAATCGCCGAAGTGCGGCTGGAGCAGTTCACCGAGGATTTTTTCCAGCAGGGCATTAAGCGCAGGCAGGCGTTTCAGTTCGTCGAGCAAGTCGCGTGCGCAGGCTTGTTGCGAATGGGTGATCGCTGTTTGCTGATCCTCGAAGACATCACCGTCGATGGTTTGTCGGGTGACGGTAATGCCGCGTTTCTCCACCAGCTCCTTGCGCAGCGAAACACTGAGAAAAGCCAACAGATCATCTTGCTCGTCTGCACTGTTCAGTCGTGCCTGCAACGCCTGCGTCAGCGCTTGGTCATCGCTGTATTTTTTCAATCCGTCGTAGGGCGTGTACAGAAACATGCCGTTGTCGTCAGGACCGGCGCCGAGCACGAAACTGCCGGCCAATGGCACGGGCACTTGCTTGTCGGCGTTGAGCAAAATCCGTTCGGCGAGCATGGGCGGGGTTTGTGCGCTACGCAGGGCGGGGCTCGCCAGTTGTACGTGTGCGAGCCAGTCGAAATCCTTGCTGTTGAGGCCGTGGCGTGCAGCCAGGTCGGCCTGCAGGCCGGCGGACTTCAGAATCTCGGGAAACAGCAGTGGAGCAGTAGAACTGGACATCATCGGTGCTCTGAACGCGGCGCCATCGGGCAGGGACTCAACAGTAGGTCTGTGAGCCGGAGCAGGTGCGGTAGATAGTTACCGCACACGCCGGATCAAAAACGTGCAGCCGGCTCGGCCAGTGATCGCCGAGCGATCGAAGGGTTGACAGCCGACGGCTCTGGCGGAGTTAATCGGTGGGCAAATCGACCGTACGCTGTTGTTCCCTCCAATAATCATTCTGGAGCTTCAGATGTCTGCGCTACACGATCAGGGCTCGCCCACGTTATCCCTCGAAGCACTCACGCAATTGCTTGAAGCGATTTTCCTGCGCCACGGCACTTCCAGCGAAGTCGCCCGGGTGCTGGCGGCCAACTGTGCCGGCGCCGAGCGCGATGGCGCCCATAGTCATGGCGTATTCCGCATGCCCGGCTACGTCTCGACCCTGAAAAGCGGCTGGGTCAATGGTCAGGCAGTGCCGCAGGTCGAAGACGTCGCGCCCGGTTTTGTCCGGGTCGACGCCGGCAATGGTTTTGCCCAGCCCGCGCTGGCCGCTGCGCGAGCATTGCTGGTGGAAAAGGCGCGTCACGCCGGGATTGCAGTGTTGGCGATTCGTAACTCGCATCACTTCGCCGCGTTGTGGCCGGATGTCGAGCCGTTCGCCGACGAAGGTCTGGTGGCGCTGAGCGTGGTCAACAGCATGACCTGCGTTGTCCCGCATGGTGCCGACCGGCCGCTGTTCGGCACCAATCCGATCGCCTTTGCCGCGCCACGAGCCAATGCCGCCCCGATCGTTTTCGACCTGGCCACCAGTGCCATCGCCCATGGCGACGTGCAGATCGCTGCGCGCAAAGGCGAAAAACTCCCGGCCGGGATGGGCGTCGACAGCTTGGGTCAGCCCACCCAGGATCCCCGGGCGATTCTCGAAGGCGGTGCATTGCTGCCGTTTGGCGGGCACAAGGGTTCGGCGCTGTCGATGATGGTCGAGTTGCTGGCAGCGGCGTTGACCGGTGGCAATTTTTCCTTCGAGTTCGACTGGTCCAACCATCCCGGCGCAAAGACTCCGTGGACGGGGCAGTTATTGATTGTGATTGATCCGAGCAAAGCCGCGGGGCAGAGTTTTGCCCAGCGCAGCGAGGAACTGGTGCGACAGATGCACGGGGTCGGGCTCAAGCGGCTGCCGGGGGATCGGCGGCATTGGCAGCGCAGTCGGTCGATGCTGGAAGGGATTACCCTGGATGAGCAGACATTGGCGCAGTTGCGGGAATTGGCGGGGGAGTGAATTTATCCGCAGACATAAAAAAAGCGAACCGTAAGGTTCGCTTTTTTGTGGCGCTTGTACTCAGCGACGACCGAGCAGCAGGCCCACCACCAGGCCGAAACCGGCGGAGATCGCCACGGTCTGCCATGGGTGGCCGCCGATGTAGTTTTCGGTAGCTTCAACGGCGGGTTTGGTGCGGTCGCGCACGCTGGATACCGAGTCCAGCGCCTGCTGCAGTTTCTGGGCGATCTGGGCACGCAGCGTTTCCGCTTCTTCGCCGACCAGTGAAGCGCTGCTCTTGAGCAGTTTGTCCGATTCTTCGATCAGAGCCTGAAGCTCGCTGAAAGCTTGATCCTTGATTTGCTCTTCGGCAGCTTGCGAGGCGGTTTTACGGGCCATTGGGTGACTCCTTGCAGTTGAATGGACAGTGACCAATGGAGTGTAGCGGTCGACGAAAAGTTGCATGTCATTCGTACCGAAGGGAAAAACCTGCACCGGAGATTTCCGCCGAGCGTGTAAGATGTCGCCATTTTACGCAGCAGGATAAATCCCCATGAGTTTCAATCTGGCCGACAAATCCCTCGCAGAGCGCGCAGCGCTGGAAGATGAGAAATCCCGTCTGTTCGAACTTTGGCAGAACAATCTGGGCAAAGCCAAAGGCGAAGCCGCGCGTCTGTTTGGCGAGCGCTCCAAGCGCAAGGGCAAATGGGCCGAGTGGGTTCGCGCCGAACTGGACGGCATGTCGCCGCCGGAGTTCGCCAACATGGTGCGCAGCGAAGTCAATCGGCTGATGGCGGCGAACAAGTAAACCGCGTCACGCCTGGCCGAACTTCGCGGCAATCGCCTCGCGAACCTTCACCAGCACCGGATCGATCTGCGTGCTGGTGCGCCAGCCCAGTTCGATCGGATAGCGCGGCAAGGCCAAGGGGCAGGGCAGCAATGCCAGCCCGCTCAGTCCCGCGATGCTCGCCGCGGCGTGGGCCGGAATGGTCGCCACCGCCTGACTGCCCTTGAGCAGAAAGGGCAGCGCGGCAAAATGCGTGGTCGAGGCGCAGACCCGGCGGCTCAATCCCACGGCCGCCAAGCCTTCATCAGTGATGCCGATAAAGCCACCCGATGACACCAGAATGTGCTCGCGGGCGACGAACTCCTGCAACTCGATCTGCTGCTGGCCCGGCGCGAGACTGTCGGGATCGACCAGGCACGCGTAGCCACCTTCCGCCAATACCTGACGACTGAGCAGACGCTCGGCAAACCCGCCGGCGGTGATTGCCAGGTCAATGCTGCGTTCCATCAACGCACGGGCGACGATCTGGCTGTGGGTCTGGCGAAAGATCAGCCGCAGTTTCGGTGCGCGACGAGCGATTTCCTCGATCAAGCGGCGCCCGTAGGCAATTTCAAAATCATCTGACAGACCGATCGCCACCGAGCGCCCGTCATAGTGGTTGGCCGCCGGATCGAGCATGGCCAGGCTCTGTCGGCATTTGTTCAGCGCATCGCTGATCACCGGTTTCAACTGGTTGGCCTGGAGGGTTGGCGCCAGACCGCGTCCGGTGCGCACGAACAACTGATCGCCATAGACCTCGCGCAAGCGGCGCAGCGCGGCACTTACCGCCGATTGCGTGACGCCAAGGCGCAGGGCGGCGCGGCTGGCGCTGGATTCTTCGTGCAGCGCTTCAAAGACTTTCAGCAGGTTGAGGTCGACGTCGGCGATATTCATTTGGCTCATATCAATCAGCAGCGGACAGGGCTTTATTCATGATCGCGTGACGCTGGAGAATCGGCAACACCTGAACCTGATGGAGTAAACAGCATGCCCAAATCGATTGTTGCCGCGCTGCAGATCGGCGCCTTGCCCGGTGGCAAAGGCGAAACCCTCGAACAAATCCTTGGCTGGGAGAACGCGATCATCGAATCCGGCGCGGCGCTGGTGGTGATGCCCGAAGCCTTGCTCGGAGGCTATCCGAAAGGCGAGGGTTTCGGCACGCAGCTGGGCTATCGCTTACCTGAAGGGCGTGAGGCCTTCGCACGTTATTTTGCCAACGCCATCGATGTGCCCGGTGCCGAAACCGAGGCGCTGGCCGGATTGTCGGCGCGCACCGGGGCCAATCTGGTGATCGGTGTCATCGAGCGCGCGGGCAGCACTCTATATTGCACGGTGCTGTATTTCGACCCGCAGGCAGGGTTGATCGGCAAGCACCGCAAACTAATGCCCACCGGCACCGAGCGGCTGATCTGGGGCAAGGGTGATGGCTCGACCTTGCCGGTGTTCGACACCCAGGTCGGCAAACTCGGCGCAGTGGTGTGCTGGGAAAACATGATGCCGCTGCTGCGCACGGCGATGTATGCCAAAGGCGTCGAAGTCTGGTGCGCACCCACCGTGGACGAGCGTGAGATGTGGCAGGTCAGCATGCGCCACATCGCCCACGAAGGCCGTTGCTTTGTGGTCAGCGCTTGTCAGGTGCAGGCCTCGCCGAATGAGTTGGGCGTCGAGATTGCCAACTGGCCGAATGATCGGCCGTTGATCGCCGGCGGCAGCGTGATCGTCGGACCGATGGGCGATGTGCTGGCAGGACCGTTGCGTGGCGAGGCAGGGTTGCTTACGGCGGAGATCGACACGGATGAGCTGATCCGTGCGCGGTATGACTACGACGTGGTGGGCCACTATGCGCGGCCGGATGTGTTTGAGTTGACCGTCGATGAACGCGCGAAGCCGGGGGTGCGGTTCAACACATAACCCCGGACTGGCAAAAATCCCTTTTAGGAGTGAGCCTGCTCGCGATAGCGGTGTGTCAGGCAATGCATGTTTATCTGACAGACCGCTATCGCGAGCAGGCTCACTCCTACAAAGGGGCTGTGTAGCGGCTGACTACCAGGTCGCAGCACTCGCTTTGGGCAGACTCAACTTGCCGCTGTCGGTAAAGCGCATCGTGCCAAACACCCCGCCGGCCAGTTTGCCGCGCAGCACGTAGGGCAAGTTATCGAGGCTTTGCGTCTGGCTCAGGCCGAGGGTCTGGCGCAGGAACGAGAACGCCGAGACGCTGACCGGCACCGTGACAATCGCTTCAGAGAAACGCGGGATCGAACCGCTCTGATCGCTCACACCGGAAGCCAACGAATGACCATTGACCTCCAGATCCAGGGCGATGCCGTTGTAGTCGATCGCCGTCTCATTGGGATTTTGCACCCGCAGCTTGATGGCGAAGCGCACTTCCAGTTCCTGGCTCGGCAACGGTTCGAGGCCGACCACGTTGATGTTCACCGGATCGCGGTGAGGAAACAGCGCGCAGGCACTGAGCGACAGCAGCAGGAGCGACAGGATGACGGCGTGGACGCGGCGCATAAAAATCTCTCGACAAAAAAGGGCTGAACCGTTGCCGGTGCAGCCCTTTTTTTCAAGGCTCGACGTCAGCGGTTCAATTGTGCGACAGCCGCCGGTTGACCGGGTTCAGCTTTGGCGGCGACGTCGGGGTTTTCCATGACCTGCAGAATCGATGCTTCCGGATCGAAATCGTCCTCTTCCAGCTCAATGAATTCTTCCGGCAGAAAGATGTTCAGCACGATAGCGCACAAGGCGCCGACGGTGATCGGCGATTCGAAGATGTTGCGCAGCGCTTGCGGCAGCTCGCGCAGCACTTCCGGTACGGCGGCGATGCCAAGGCCCATGCCCAGCGAAATCGCCACAATCAACATGTTGCGTCGATGCAGGCCGGCCTCGGCGAGGATCTTGATCCCGGCCACGGCGACGGTGCCGAACATCACCAGCTCAGCGCCGCCGAGTACCGGTTTTGGCATCAGTTGCAGCACCGCGCCGATCATCGGGAACAAACCGAGCAACACCAGCAGGCCGGCGATGAAAAACGCCACGTACCGGCTGGCCACGCCGGTCAACTGGATCACGCCGTTGTTCTGCGCGAAGGTCACCATCGGCATGCTGTTGAACACCGCCGCCATGGCCGAGTTGAGACCGTCAGCGAGCAGGCCGGATTTGATCCGGCGGATGTACAACGGGCCTTTGACCGGTTGCCGCGAGATCATCGAGTTGGCGGTCAGGTCGCCGGCCGCCTCCAGCGGAGATACCAGGAAAATCACCGCCACCGGCACGAACGCCACCCAATCGAAGTTGAAACCGTACTTGAACGGCACCGGCACGCTGACCAGCGGCACTTCGGGCATCGCAGCGAAATCCACCGTGCCTATCAGCCAGGCCACCACGTAGCCAAGGGTCAGGCCGATGACGATCGCGCCCAGGCGCAGAAAGGGCACGTCGACGCGGTTCAGGACGACGATAGTGCCGATCACCAACGCTGCGAGAAAGATATGGCTGGCCGCGCCCAGATCCGGCGCGCCGAAACCGCCGGCGATATCAGTCATTGCCACTTTGATCAGCGACAGGCCCATCAGGGTGATGATCGTGCCGGTCACCACCGGAGTGATCAGCATGCGCAGCTTGCCGATGAACTGGCTGAGTACCACTTCGATGAACGCGGCGAAAAAGCACACACCGAAGATCGTCGACAGGATTTCATCAGTGCCGCCGCCGCGCGCCTTGACCATGAAACCGGCGCTGAGAATCACACTGATAAAGGAAAAACTGGTGCCTTGCAGACACAGCAGACCCGAACCGACCGGGCCGAATCGCTTGGCCTGGACGAAAGTGCCGAGCCCGGAAACGAACAGCGCCATGCTGATCAGGTAAGGGATTTCACTGTGCAGACCGAGGGCGCCGCCCATGATCAGGGTCGGGGTGATGATGCCGACGAAGCTCGCCAGTACGTGTTGCAGCGCGGCGAACACGGTGGCGGTCAGGTGCGGACGGTCGTTTAGGCCGTAGATCAGGTCGTTGTTGCGCGGGGCTTTATCGGAGGCGGTCATGGTCAGGTGCGCGCCGCGAGGCGGGGCCGGGTCAGAAAATGGGTGCGCAGAATGCCGCAAGCGGACGGCGAGGGCAACGAGCAATAACTGCCTGAAAGGTCAGGTTTTACTGCTCTGTGGGAGCGAGCCTGCTCGCGAAAGCGGTGTATCAGTGAATATTTGTATCGGCTGACACGACGCCTTCGCGAGCAGGCTCGCTCCCACATGCGGATCATTCACGTGCCTCGACCAGCAATGGAAAACCGCCCATGGCATACTCCCGCGCATGACTTTCGACTCCCCCCTCAGTGCCTGGCAATACGCCGTTGACCACAAGGGTTTCATCCAGGATGAAGCCCAGGAACACGCAGTCTGGGCCTTGCAGAAATGCCACGAAGCCTTGCACGCCGGTGCCCGTTCGGTCAGTGGCGTGTACCTGTGGGGGCCGGTCGGGCGCGGCAAGACCTGGCTGATGGATCAGTTCTATCAGACCCTGCGCGTGCCGGCCCGGCGTCAGCACTTTCATCACTTCATGGGCTGGGTGCATCAGCGTTCTTTTCAACTGAGCGGCATCGCCGATCCGCTGCGTGCCCTGGCCAAAGAATTGGCTGGCGAAGTGCGCGTTCTGTGTTTCGATGAACTGTTCGTCAATGACATCGGCGACGCGATCATTCTCGGGCGCTTGTTCCAGGTGATGTTCGACGAAGGCGTGGTGATCGTTTGCACGTCCAATCTACCGCCGGATGATCTGTACGCCGACGGCTTCAACCGCGATCGCTTCACCCCGGCGATTACGGCGATCAAAGCGCATATGCAGGTGGTGGCGGTGAATGGCGCCGAGGATCATCGCCTGCATCCGGGGGCGATCGAACAGCGCTATTTTGTCAGCGCAACCGATTCGCCGAGTGCGCTGGATGGCGTGTTCAAATCACTGGTTTCCAGTGAAATCTGCAGTGAAGAGCCTGTCGCCGTGGGTCATCGCATGCTGAACGTGGTGCAGGCCAGCGAATCCGTGCTGTGGTGCCGTTACCGTGATCTGTGCGAACAACCTTTCGCCGCCATGGACTTCATCGCGCTGTGTGATCGCTACCGGGCTATTCTGTTGAGCGAAGTGCCGAATCTGAGCGCGCAGAAACGTGAGGGGCGCATCGCGCGCGGCACCGAAGATGGCGCGCAACGTGTGGTGGCCGGCGACCGCGAGCTGCCACAGTTGTCGGTGCATGACGACGGCGTACGGCGTTTTATCGCGCTGGTCGACGAATGCTACGACCGCAAAGTGCCGCTGTACGTCGAGGCCAGCGTGCCGATGGACGCGCTGTACACCGAGGGCTATCTGGAATTCCCGTTCCGTCGCACCCTCAGCCGCTTGCAGGAGATGCAGTTGCAGCGTTACGCCGAAGCTTGAAAGGAGGGCGCCGACATGAGCCAACCGCTGTCCCATCATTTGCTGACCATGGCCTACCAGAACGCCTGGGCCAATCATCGCCTGGCCAAGGCCTGGAGCCAGCTCGACGCGGCGGACCTGGCTGCGCCAAGAGTGAGTTTCTTTCCCGGCATCCGCCTGACCCTCAACCACATCCTCACTTGCGACTGGTTCTACGTCGACGCGCTGGAGCGCGAATTGCGTGGTGACGAGCCGCACCCGGATTGCTACGTGTTCTTCAACGAAAACGAGCCGCTTACCGACGCCACCGCGCTGCGTGAAGAACAGGCTCGAGTCGACCGTCGGCTGATCGCTTATTGCGAACAACTGCGCGATGCCGATCTGCCGCGAATCGTCACCATCGCACGCGAAACACCGCAACACGACAGCCGCTTGCGCATGCTTTCGCACCTGTTCGAACACCAGATCCACCATCGCGGGCAGGTGCATGCGATGCTCAGCGGCACGACCGTCAAGCCACCGCAGCTGGATGAGTTTTTCTGTGTCGGCGAAAGGGCATTGCGTGCCGAAGACTTCGCTGAACTGGGCTGGACTGAAGAGTTGATTTGGGGCCACTGACCGCAAAAGATCGCAGCCTCGTTGCACTCGTCAGCTCCTACAAATAACCCTGTGCAGGTTCTGGATAAAGGCTTTGCAAGCCTGAAAAGCCCCTCACCCTAACCCTCTCCCAGAGGGAGAGGGGACTGACCGAGTCGAATTTACGAAATACGCCGACCTGAACCATTGGGGTTGAATTCAGGATTTGAATTGCACGCGAATCAGCTCCCTCTCCCTCGGGAGAGGGCTGGGGTGAGGGGCGAATTCACCGCTGATCACGAGCCGGACACATATCCGCCTGACCATAAAAAAAGGCGCCCCAGGCAGGGCGCCTCAACTGTCATCTCCCGGGCCAGAGCGGAGCCACGGAAGGTCCATCGGTTGCTCGGTAAAACTCAGTCGCGATAAGCCTCGGTCACCTGCGCCGTCTGGTCAGCGGGCACGCGAATTTCTTTCGCATTGGCGTCGCTCTTCTGCTCGCTCTGAGCGTGCTGGACCGGGAAATTGTCGTAGTAATAACGCATGCGCTCAGCGCCGCCTTCGGCGAAGACGCTGGCGGAACCCAAGGCAAACAGCCCGGCAAGCATTGCGGTAGTGATTTTCATGGTGCCTCCTACTGAACAAGTGGAGCCGTTCATCCATGAAGCAGATCTCGGAAGAGAGTCTGGGAGGCCTGAATTAACGCGGGGTTAACGCTCGTTCAGTGAAGGTTTTGCAGCGTGTTGCAGGGGCATTGCTGTCGGACGCGGCGCGCATTAAGCCAAGGCGCGCCGCGTCCGATTGGGCGGAGGGCAGAGCTTCCGGTGACGATCCATTGTGTCACACCTGCCTCCTTCAGCAGTGCTGCTTACTGGACTCCAGATTTGAAGATGGTTATTGAATTAAGGTCAAAGTTTGCGGTGTAATCCGGATCGGTATTGGGCTTATATAGTTGAATTAACGTTATTTCTGTTTCAGCGATAAAAGGCACTCGCAGAGAGCCCCAGGCTGGTCTGTCAATTACATCAATAAACAAGTCCTCTCCCGCTGCGAAATATTGAATTCCAGCGGGACCTCTACCATCAACAACTGAAGCTCTCGCTACAACTTCAAGTTCGTACCTGCAATTTGGCTCAGTGGTGATTTCTTTTTGTAGGTAAGTTCCTGAAAGCTGTTGATTCTCCGTCATATTGCTAAATATATAAAAACCGCCATCAGCGCCTACAAACTCAAATTGCGCTCCCGCTGGCCCTGACTCCCAGCCATTGTAGGTCTTGTCGTTGAAGTCTGTGAGGTCGATAATTGTTTCTGAGACTGAATTGGTGGGCATGATTAAAACTCCGTTCGTTGGAGTTAGTATTAAAGAACTTTTGTTTTGATTGCGCACCTGTCAGATCTGACAGGTGCGGGCTGGAATCCGACGTGCGGTAGGGCTGGGGTAGAGTTTCAGGCTCGGTCAGTCTTTGTGTTCGGGATAAAACACTGGCTGACCATTGCCGCGAGCCGATGTTCGTGTGTGGCGGAGGGGCGAGGTGAACACGTGTTGAAATACCGGCACCAATTCACTTGGTGTTCCAAATGTCACGCACACAGCCACCAACGAGCGGAGCGTTAGAAAAGGAGTATGCAGGCATAGCGATGCGAGCCTAGGATCTCCAACCCGTCAAACCTATCTCGAATGAGTCGTGAAAGGGTCGCGAGGATTGGGGGTGAGGGCAGGGCAGCCAACCGCTGCAGTCTGCCGGAGTTTGACTGGATTCTTTGTAGAAAGCGATGCTATGCGCGTTGACAGTCTTCCAGGTTTCTCCAAGCAAAAAGATCGTAGCCTGTGATAGTTCCTACAATGAATTTTTTAGAAACTACCTAAGGCTGCGATCTTTCAATAAAAAATGTAGTCACTCCGCTTTTAATTATTGATTAGGAAAAACTCAATTTAACCAAAATTAAATTTGAATTTTTTAATTGGTTATAGGAGTTCCTTCACTGCTATGTCGTCCAGGCACAGCGGTACGATTTTATTATCTGGGTGAGAATGATAACAACCTATTACCATTGGTGTTTCCTGGTTGGTGGTGGTGCTTGTGTATGTACCTGTAGCCGTCGTCCAGTCGGCTGGCTGAATGTTGTTTTTTGAAATGATAATCTTATTGTTAATTTTTACTTCTAGGTTGCCGGCGGCTGCATTGGGAACGGCAAGGTATTTGTATTTTATGCTTACTTGATAAGTGACGTTGCGCTTTAATACCTTGAATGATCGTTTGATTCCCACCCTCTCATGTGGCGGTGAACCAGTTGAGAATAGTTTCGCTTGCCAATACATGTTAGGCGCGGCGACCACTCCTCCAGAACCCAGCGGAAAATTTTCCCAACCATTCCACTTATAATTAGTAAAGTTTGTAAAGTGATAAAAAATGTCAAGCACTGTAAAATTTCTCGGTTCTGACACCGCGCCTGAACCATACAGAGCCTGTACGGAAATGCTGTGCTCCGCTTTAGCCAGGCCAGTTACAGACTTCTCCCAAATACCTGTTTTGGCATCGGCCATCGCTTGACCTTTGGAGTTACCCCAGTCGAAGATTTCGACTTTCTGGCCTATGGCAGCGACACCACTGAGGATTACGCTGGTTTCCCCTGTGTAATGGCCCGGTGGTATTTCGGTACCGCTGGCTGAGCCTTTGACCGAATCAATGGTCGGTACAACCTCCTGGACGGTTTTGACGGTATACATCCTCACCGGGAAACCCACCGCCATGTCAACATTCGCCACCTTGTCATAGTTCAACTTGAATGTAATCTTAAGCGGGCTTCCATCCTCAAGCTCCCGCAATAACGCAACCTGCGCCGCCGTCACCAACCCCTCCGCCTGTTGATGCGCTTCACCAGCCCAAAACACTTTCTCTACAGCCTCACCATTCTTGTCAGTCCCGTTGTAGCAAAGCCAAATGCACTGGCCCACAGCCTGCAACATCCATTTCTCGATCCGCAGTTGCGCACCTTCCTCCAGCCGTGTCACATCCAGCTCATCGCCCACCGCACCATCAATGGCTGGCGTCGGCAGATTCTTATCGCCATCAGCAATCGGCAACACAGTCAGAGATAATTCCTCCGAGTCCTGTGGCACCCCGTTGCGAATGACGGTGTAAATTACCCCCACATTTTTACCCAGGTTGAAGGCAACCACTGAATTGGGCAGGGGAATTTCCTTGTCTGCTTGCTCGGTGATCTCGATTGGGTCGGTTGTTACGCTGCCCTCACCGGGTGTGCCGCTCCAGGTCACAGTGACTTGGGTACCGATCATGTTTGAATAGGCCGCAATCACAGCCGTCAGGGTGTCTCGGGCCGCGAACGGATCGAGAGTGTTGTGGTCGGCTTCCTTGATGCTGGGCTCTTTCAGATCCAGCGCCACCCCAATCCGCAGTACCAACTCCCGCGAATACCCCAACGTTTCCCCCGCCCGCTGAACGCTGTAGTCCGCCGTCACTGTGCCGTCACGGTTGGCCGTGACGTACTGTTTCGGCACTGTCACCCGCACGGGCTTGCCGGCGGTGGCGGGGATCAAGTCGATATGGTCGCTGAAGCTGCCGCCGCTGGCCGAACCCTTCCAGTAGAAGTTGAACCGGTCTTTGTCCAGGGTCTCGGTGTGGGTCAGGACCATAGTTGCGCCGGTCGGCGGCACTTCGTCCGGATTCAGCACGTCGTTCTCGTCTGCTTCTTCGACTTCCGGGCGATCAAAGGTCGGCATCGGCACGCCCACCTGCATGATGAACGGCAGTGATTCGCGCACGCTGAGCAGGGCGGTTTCGCTGTTGGTGATCACGTAGTAGACCTTGACGCTCAGCCCCTTGAAACGCTGGATATTGGCGTTGTCTACGCTGCGCTCTACCGGGTCATTTTCCGGAACGCTGCCAACCGGGCGCGGGTCCTCGTAGTAAACGGTGTCGCCGCCGGGCGCCTTCGCCTCCCAGATCAGGTTCAGATCATCATTGCGGTTGCGGCCGGCGTACCAGGGAATCGTCACGGTTGCCCACTGCGTGTCGACGGGCAACGTTCCGCCAGGCGCCTCATTAACGGTAGGCGCGCGCAGTTGGCTGATGTCGCCCACAACGTTGACGCTGGCGTTTCTCGAAGGGCGGTCGGCTTCATTGTCACGGCGCCGGACAAAGCCCACCGATGCACTGCCCTTGGCGATGGCGCGCACGGCCGCGTTCGGGATGCTGAACTCGAGATGAAAGTCCACGAACTGCACCGGCATCGATAAGGGGCCGACGATAATTTGCGGGCCTTGGGCAGGGGTGCCGATCCAGGTCAGTAGCACTCCATCGCCCACGTTGAAGTCGGCATCTGGTGTGGATACGTGCACTTTGACGTCGTCGTCACCCAGTTCGTCGAGATCCACACGAGTGGTCGGCTGGCCTTTGACCAGCACCAGCGGTGGCTTCAGTCGGTCACCGTTCATATCCACCAGCACCGACTGTACCGCCGACCAGGGCGCGCGTTCATCCGGATAGTTGCCGCAACGGTCGACCACCTGATAAGCCACGGCCACGGCAGGTCCATCGCCGGCGGCCTGGATCAGGTCGTAATCGAAGGTGATGTCGATCGGTTTTTTCAACGGATCCAGCGCTTGCTCCTCGGTAACGAGATGAACCTTTTTCTGGCTGCCCCAACGGGCGTGGATGCGGTCGAATTTGGTCAGGTTGCGATAGCGGACGATGCTCATCGTCACCACGTCTTTGTCTGTAAAACGATCGTCGATTTCGTAGCGATCGAGGGAGAAATTGAGGTCGGAGTGGCCGTCCTCTTCAGCATTGTCGTCGTATTCACCGGGACGGGTGAGTTTGACCAATAGCTTCAGCCGGGGAGTGGACTCTTCGACGGGATGGTTCTTGCCGGAAATCCTGTAGAACACGTCGATGACGTCCCCATCGACCACAAACCCCTTGGGCAGGGTGAACGTCACATCACGATTGAGCTCGGACTCGTGTTCGAGCGTCTTGCTCCACACCTCATCGTCCTTGTTGTTCCAGAAAAAATCGACCCGCTGCTGGAGTTTCATTTCAATCCAGGCGGGGATGACCACTTGCAAACCATTTTCTACAGCACGAATGGGGATACCGCCGTCATAGCCATCCTTAGGGTCAAGGGTTGTCAGGGCAGGAAAGTAAATCGGCTTCAGGGCATCAGGTGATGGATCGGACATGGCGCGCGCTCCGTTCGGTTAGTCAACGGAATGATTGAAAGCGCATTGGCGTGATTGCACACCTGTCAAACCTGACAGGTGCGAGCTGAAATCCGACGTACGGTACAGCGTTCAAGCGATGTCATCGCTCTCGAGTTCCATGGTTCCAGGCCCTTGAACAAAAAAAGCCCTGCATCTTTCGACACAGAGCTTTTCAAGGGATCAGGCCGGGAGATCTTCAATGACTCTCGTGCCTGCAGTTCCCGACGCGATGTTACCGCTCCACCGCGTCCGCGATAGTCGTTTCGGGTTTCTTCGGCTTCATCAAACTGAAGTCAATCAACGCGCGTTTCGCCGTCTGGTACGGATCGCCAATCAACAGCTTGCGCGGCACGAAGCTGTCGCTGACCAGGCTCTTGCTGCGATCCAGTTCATCTGAGCTTAACCCGGCCAGATCGGCCCAGGTGTGGATGAACTGCGAGCTGCTGTACGGGCGGCTGAGGTCGCCGGCGAAGTTCCAGTCGTGGTTTTCCTTCCACTTTGGCGAGGCCCAGGCCATGAACGGGATGGTGTACATCGGCGCGGTCGGTTTGTTTTCGTTGCGGCCCAGGGTGCTGTGGCCAGCCGAGTCGAAGACGTCTTCGCCGTGGTCGGAGAGGTACAGCAAGAAGCCGTTCGGATCGGATTTGGCGTAATCCTTGATCAGGCTCGACACCACGAAGTCGTTGTACAGCACGGCGTTGTCGTAGCTGTTGTAGGTCGGCAGTTGATCGTCACGCACGCCGGCGGGTACGCCCTGGCGATCGTGAAACTTGTCGAAAGTTGGCGGATAGCGGTACTGGTAGCTCATGTGCGTGCCGAGCAGGTGCACGACGATCAGCTTGCGGGGCGCCGCATCGGCCAGCGCCTTGTTGAACGGCTCGATGACGTCGCCGTCGTACTGCGCGGCGTTCTGGTTGCGGTTGTTGTTCAGGTACACCTGTTCGTCGGCCTGTTCGGAGAAGGTCGTGAGCATGGTGTTGCGCTTGGTCATGGTCTGCTGGTTGGTGATCCAGAAGGTCTTGTAGCCCGCCTGTTTCATCACGCTGACCAGCGATGGCGTCGACAGGTACAGATCCGGATTCTGCTCATCGGCGAAGGTCAGCACCTGCTGCAACGCTTCGATGGTGTAGGGGCGCGGGGTGATGACGTTGTCGAAGATCGCCAGTTGATCCTTGAGCTTGTCCAGTTCCGGCGTGGTGGTGCGCGGATAACCGTAGAGACTCATGCGCTGACGGTTGGTCGATTCACCGATGACCAGCACCAGGGTCGCCGGCTGCCCGGCCGAGGCGTCCTTGAGGTTTTTCAGCGGCGGGATCTGGCTCGCGCTGTCGAGCATGCCCTGCATGTCGGCGAGGGTTTCCTGATAGCGGTGATACGCCACGGCCATCTGCCATGGCACCGCTGGCTCGATGCGGGTTTCGAATTTCTCGAAGCCTTGGGCGAAGGTGCCCATGCGCAGGGTTTGCTTGACCAGCGGGTAGCCGACCACGGCGATCACGATTGCCGTCGCCGCTACCAGCGCGCGACCACGCGGCATGTACACCGGGCGCAGGCGCGTCCACAAAAAGTAAGCGAAGGCGGTATGGGCGAGGAACGCCGGGATCATCCACCAGGCGAAATACTGCGTCATGTACTCGCCGGCTTCCGACACGTTCGACTCGAACATGATGAAGATGACGCTCTGCGAGAATTCCTGCTGATAGATGAAGAAGTAACCGAGGCTGGCCATCGAGCAGGCCCACAGCACCACGCCGATGATCGCCGCGAGCAGGCGAGTCTGTCTGGGGAACAGCAACATCGGCGCCAGCCACAGCGCGCTCATCACGAAGGCCTGACGGAATCCGGTGAAGCCGGATGTGCCGGTCAGCTGGATCAGCAGTTGGGTGATACCCGAGAAGTACCAGAAGAAAACGAACAGCCAGATGAATCCGGCCCAGTCGAAACCGGTCGCAGTCGTTTTGCTGCGTTTGAACAATGCCATTCAGCGCTCCAGCTCAATCATCAAACCCACGCCGGAAAGCTTCCATGACACCGACGAACAGAGGCCGTACACGCAGGTACGGCCAGAATGGGGCGGAGTATCCCCAAGGCAATGTGAAAGATTTGTTAAGCGCCGCTTAAATCTGGCATCAAGCGGTCAGAGGTGCAGTGTGTCGGGAACGACGGGCGCCGCTCCCGAAGCAGGCGGGGGTCAGGCGTGGCGCGCGCGCTGCACAACCGGGCGTGGTTGCGGCTGCGAGCCCTGGGTCAGTGCGCGCAATTGCGCCAATTCGTGCTTCAACAGGTCGCGCTCGTCTTTCAACTCGCGCAATTCGTCGCGACGGATCGTAACGTAGAGGGTTTGTGGCGGCATTGCTGTGTGTACTGTGCCCATTGCTCACCTCGCAAATGGCGTGCATCAACTGTAAGTCACTCCTCGTTCCGAGGCGCTTGACTTACTATCGGCGCCAATTTTGATTTCTTTTGCCCAAGAAGGGAACTTTTTTATTTTTCATGGTCGGTGTGTCTTCGGCAGGATTCGGGGCGTTATCACTCTGGATCGGGCACAATGCCCGGAAACTTCATCGCAACGCTCTGGACTAACCTCCATCAGTCGCGTTGGGCTATAACCAATGACACACATTTATTTGTAGTAAGGAGCATCAGCACATGCAACTCGGGATTATTGGACTGGGCCGCATGGGCGGCAATATTGCGCGACGTCTGATGCTCAACGGGCACACCACCGTTGTTTACGACCGCAATACCGCTTTCATCGATAACCTGGTCGCCGAGGGCTCCACCGGCGTCGCCGACTTGCCGGCCCTGGTCGCCGGCCTCGACAAGCCACGCGCTGTCTGGGTCATGTTGCCGGCCGGCGCGCCGACCGAAGACACCATCAACACCCTGAGCGAACTGCTCGAACCCGGCGATACCATCATCGACGGCGGCAACACCAACTATAAGGATGACATTCGTCGGGCCAAGACGCTCAACGAGAAAGGCCTGCACTACATCGACGTCGGTACCTCCGGCGGCGTCTGGGGCCTGGAACGCGGTTATTGCATGATGATCGGCGGCGACGCCGAAACCGTGCAGCGCCTCGACCCGCTGTTTGCCGCACTGGCGCCGGGCATGGGCGACATCCCGCGCACCAAGGATCGCAAGTCCGATGACCACCGCGCCGAGCACGGCTACATCCATGCCGGTCCTGCCGGTGCCGGGCACTTCGTCAAGATGATTCACAACGGCATCGAGTACGGCATGATGGCCGCGTTCGCCGAAGGCTTCGACATTCTCAAGACCAAATCCAGCGAACGTTTGCCGGAAGATCAGCGTTTCGACCTGAACGTGGCCGACATCGCGGAAGTCTGGCGTCGTGGCAGCGTGGTGTCTTCGTGGCTGCTCGACCTGACCGCCGATGCGCTGGCCAGCGATCCGAAGCTCGACGGCTTCTCCGGCTCGGTAGCCGACAGCGGCGAAGGCCAATGGACCATCGAGGCGGCGATGGAGCAAGCGGTGCCGGTGCCGGTGCTGTCCAACTCGCTGTTCTCCCGTTACCGCTCGCGCGGGCAGGGCACCTTCGGTGACAAGATCCTGTCGGCACAACGCTTCGGCTTCGGCGGCCACGTGGAGACAGCGAAAAAATGACCCGTACGATCCGCAGAAAATCCAAGGCAGAACCGGCACCACCGACCACGCTGTTTTTGTTCGGTGCCCACGGCGACCTGGTCAAGCGCTTGCTGATGCCGGCGCTGTACAACCTAAGTCGCGACGGCCTGCTCGACGACAATCTGCGGATCGTCGGCGTTGACCACAACGCCATTACCGATGAAGCCTTCGCGCAGAAGCTCGAAGACTTCATCCGTACCGAAGTGGCGGCGAAGGTCGGCAACGGCGATCAGATGCTTGATCCGGCCTTGTGGGCCAAGCTCGCCAAAGGTATCAGCTACGTCCAGGGCGACTTCCTGGACGACAGCACTTATTCAGCCCTGGCGGCGAAAATCGCCGACAGCGGCACCGGCAATGCGGTGTTCTACCTGGCCACCGCGCCGCGTTTCTTCAGTGAAGTGGTGCGCCGGCTCGGCAGCGCCGGTTTGCTTGAAGAAACTCCCGAAGCGTTCAGAAGGGTGGTGATCGAGAAGCCGTTCGGCTCCGATCTGCAGACCGCCGAAGCCTTGAACGCGTGCCTGCTCAAGGTCATGAGCGAGAAGCAGATCTACCGGATCGACCATTACCTGGGTAAGGAAACCGTGCAGAACATTCTCGTCAGCCGGTTCTCCAACAGCCTGTTCGAAGCGTTCTGGAACAACCATTACATCGACCACGTGCAGATCACGGCGGCGGAAACCGTCGGCGTCGAAACCCGTGGCAGTTTTTACGAACACACCGGCGCGTTGCGCGACATGGTGCCCAATCATCTGTTCCAGCTGCTCGCCATGGTGGCCATGGAACCGCCAGCTGCGTTTGGCGCCGATGCGGTGCGGGGTGAGAAGGCCAAGGTAGTGGGGGCGATTCGTCCCTGGACCACCGACGAAGCGCGAGCCAACTCGGTACGTGGCCAATACACGGCGGGCGAGCGCGACGGCAAGCCGTTGAACGGTTATCGCCAGGAAGCCAACGTCTCGCCCGACAGCAGCACCGAAACCTACGTGGCACTGAAGGTGATGATCGACAACTGGCGTTGGGTCGGCGTGCCGTTCTACCTGCGCACCGGCAAGCGCATGAGCGTGCGCGACACCGAGATCGTCATCTGCTTCAAACCGGCGCCGTATGCACAGTTCCGCGACACCGAAGTCGACGAGTTGCAGCCGACTTACCTGCGCATCCAGATCCAGCCGAATGAAGGCATGTGGTTCGACCTGCTGGCCAAGCGGCCGGGGCCGGCGCTGAACATGGCCAATATCGAGC
The DNA here is from genome assembly GCF_001297215.1 of Pseudomonas sp. RIT-PI-o. Classification (NCBI taxonomy): domain Bacteria; kingdom Pseudomonadati; phylum Pseudomonadota; class Gammaproteobacteria; order Pseudomonadales; family Pseudomonadaceae; genus Pseudomonas; species Pseudomonas sp. RIT-PI-o. Next base: position 90,313 of record NZ_LHPA01000016.1, read on the forward strand.
TGGGTTTTGCCTACAAGGATTTCTTCGAGATGCAGCCTTCGACCGGTTATGAAACCTTGATCTACGACTGCCTGACCGGCGATCAGACGCTGTTCCAGCGTGCCGACAACATCGAGAACGGTTGGAGAGCCGTGCAGCCATTCCTTGATGCCTGGCAGCAGGACGCCAGCGTCGAGTTGTATGCGGCCGGCGACGATGGCCCGCAAGCAGCGGAAGATCTCCTGACTCGCGATGGCCGCGTCTGGCATGGTCTGGGATGAGTGACTTGACGAAACAACCCATCGGTTTTCTGCTCAGCGATATGGACGGCACCTTGTTGCTGCCGGATCACACGCTGAGCCAACGCACCATTGCCGCCGTGCGCTCATTGCGCGAGGCCGGCGTGCTGTTCAGCCTCGCCAGCGGGCGTCCACCCAAAGCCATGCTGCAGCAGATCGAAGCGCTGGGCGTTGATCTGCCGACAGCGGCATTCAATGGCGGCACCATCGTCAAACCGGACGGCACGCTGTTGGCCGCGCATTATTTGCCGGCCACCACGGCGCTGATCGCACTGGCACTGTTTGCCGATCAGCCGGACGTGGAAGTCTGGGTGTTCAGCGGCGGCGACTGGCTGCTCAAGGACCCGCACGGGCCGATGGTCCCGCGCGAACAGAGTGGCCTCGGCTATCCGCCGGTGGTGGTGGAGAGTTTTGAACCGTATCTGGAGCGGATCGACAAGATCGTCGCCACCAGCAATAACACTCAGTTGTTGATCGAACTGGAGGCGCAGCTGTTGCCGAAGGTCAACGGTATGGCCCAGGTGTCGCGCTCGCAACCGGTGTATCTCGACGTCACCGCGCTGGAGGCCAACAAGGGCACCGCGCTGACGGCGATTGCCGAATACCTCGGCGTGCCGCTGGAGCAAACGGCGGTCATCGGCGACGGCGGCAACGACCCGGCGATGTTCAAATGCGCCGGGTTGTCGATTGCCATGGGGCAGGCCGAAGAAGCGGTCAAGCGCCAGGCCGACGTCGTCACCGCATCCAACACCGAAGACGGCGTGGCGCAGGCGATCGAAAAGTACATTCTCCCGCACTGATTCACACAGAAAAAACTGTAGGAGTGAGCCTGCTCGCGATGGCGGCGTATCAGCAAACGAAATGGTGGCTGACACACCGCTATCGCGAGCAGGCTCACTCCTACATGGGGTTTGCAGTGTCAGTTACAGCCAGTAACTCACTGCATACCAGCCCAGCAAGCCCATCACCACGGTGTAGGGCAGGGCCATCCACACCATGCGCCCGTAGGACAAACGCACCAGCGGGGCGATCGCCGAGGTCAGCAGGAACAAAAATGCGGCCTGACCGTTCGGTGTCGCCACACTCGGCAGATTGGTCCCGGTGTTGATCGCAATCGCCAATGTCTCGAAATGCTCGCGACTCATGTGCCCGGCAAGAAATGCCTGTTTCACTTCGGTGATGTAAATGGTCGCGACAAATACGTTGTCGCTGATCGCCGAGAGCAGGCCGTTGGCGATAAACAACATCCCCGGCTGTTGATCCACCGGTAACGCCAGCACCCACTGGATCAGCGGGGCGAACAGTTGCTGATCATGAATCACCGCTACCACGGCAAAAAACACCACCAGCAGTGCGGTAAACGGCATTGCATCCTTGAACGCGCTGCCCAAGCGATGTTCGTCAGTGATCCCGCTGAACGCAGTAATCAAGACAATCACCATCAGACCGATGAGCCCGACTTCGGCGAGATGGAACGCCAGGCATCCAATCAGAATCAGCGCCGCCGCACCCTGCACCAATAGCGCGGCGGTTTGCCGGGGCGTACGTTCGGCATCGTCCTGGGCAGCATAGTTGGCCAGCACGGCGCGCACGTTATCCGGCAGCAGCGTGCCATATCCGAACCAGCGCAGTTTTTCCAGCAACACACAGGTCACAAGACCGGCCGCCAGCACCGGCAGCGATACCGGGGCGATCTTCTGGAAGAACTCGCCAAAATGCCAGCCCATCTCATGGCCGATCAGCAGGTTCTGCGGCTCGCCAACCAACGTGCAGACGCCACCGAGCGCTGTGCCGACTGCGCCGTGCATCAACAGACTGCGCAGGAAAGCGCGAAATTGATTGAGGTCTTCGTGGTGCAGCGTCGGCAGGTGGCGGTCGTCACTGAACTCGCTGTCCTGACGCGGATCATTGCCCGAGGCGACCCGGTGATAGACCGAATAAAAACCCACCGCCGCACTGATGATCACCGCCGTCACGGTCAACGCATCAAGAAACGCGGAGAGGAATGCCGATAAAAAGCAGAACATCAACGCCAGGATGGCTTTCGAGCGCACGCCCAGTAGCAGTCGCGAAAACAGAAACAGCAGCAGATCCTTCATGAAGTAAATACCGGCCACCATGAACATCAGCAGCAGGATCACCGGAAAGTTGTGCAGCAACTCGTCATACAGCGCTTGCGGCGTGGTCATCTTCAGCAACAGCGCTTCAATCAACAACAGACCGCCCGGCATCAACGGATAGCACTTGAGCGCCATGGCCAGGGTGAAGATGAACTCGATCACCAACAGCCAGCCCGCCGCGACCGGGCCGACGGTGAACAGCACCACGGCATTGAGAATGAGGAAACCGACAATGGTCGCCTTGTACCAGCGTGGCGACTGCCCTAAGAAGTTGTGCGCGAACGCCTGGGCCATTGAACCGGACATCGGCTGCTCCTTTTATTAAGAAGCGCGAAAGTTGCCGGATGTTTCAGGGAAGATCAAGGTCTCGGGATGCGATTGCTTGAGAACGATCGTGCGTTGCCAATCCGTGGCGATCACCCTGAAACAGATCCACGGCGCCGTGGCGTCGTGGATCTCTGATTACCTCAGCGCTGATGCAGTGAACGACGCTTAGAGCTTCGACGAAACGACTCTGATCGCCCAAGGTGCAGACAGTCGCCCCGTATCGGATTTACAGCGCAAAGTATGCACATGATTAACGGCCAGATCCGTGATGGTCGCGCTGTTGACACCGTGTTCATCGACTGCGAAGGGGACAAGATTGTTGTTGTAGTCAACAATCCACCCCGTCTCGTGAGGGATACCCGTACCGACAACAGTGACAGCTCTATCAGTCGTGATGCCTTGATTCTCGATCTCCTGAAACTGCTCCTGACCGATGACGAACTTGATTGCCAGCACACTCGGTTTGGTTACCACAACCCGCCATGACGGCGATACGAGCCCGGTGGGGTCCCTTGCGACAAAGAGTTGCGTGCCTGGTTTAAGGTCTTCGAGTCTGGCGCTCCAGTGCCCGTTTGGGTCGATGTTCAGAAGCTTGATCACCGTGCCGTTGTTCAACAGGTCCACGGTTCGACCAGGTGTGCCCCGGCCAATGAAGTTCAGTTCATTATGAAATGTTCTCTGACCGTCGTTGATGGGCTCTCCGTCAGGTCCGTATACCGTTTCAATTACCGGCGCGGTCACTCCCTCGACGATGACCGTCCATGGCGGCGAAATGTCCCCGCCAACATTGGTCGCTGTGTACGAATGCGGCCCGGGCAGCTGAGCGGGCAGTTTGGCGATGAAGAGGCCTCGCAGATCAGCATAAGACGAGGTAACGGGTTGCCCCCAATCCCATATCTCAACATATTCTCTCGGAGAGGCCGAGCCGCTGATTGTCAGATTGCTGTCGTAGCTGATGCCACCGTCCTGTATGAAATCACCTCTACCGTTGGTGACCTCGCGTATCTGGAGACCACTGCCTGTCGCAGGATTGGCCGGGGCATCGGCAGGCGTTAGCGGTGCCGATAATTTCTCTTGATCAGTCATCTCGAAATTCCTTTTTTCGGTCGTACACGCAGCCATTTGCGTGCCCGGTCATCTGATCCCTGATCGAGGTGCCCGTCTACTGTCAGAAATTACAGGTAGGGCTATCTAGCCGACGGACGGCAACGTCCCGGTGCAAGTGTTGATTCAGTGATTCAGATAACGCGCGACCATCGCCCGGTAGTTGCCATCCAGTGAAGACCCGCCGACGACAATGGCGCCGTCAGTTTGTACGGTCAGCGAATTGGCTGTATCGAGACTTCGGCCCAGCCGCGTGCGCAGCCAGCCATGGCCCTGGCCGAATTCCGGATCGAGGCTGCCATCGCGTCGATACCGGGCGACCATGAAGTCGGCTTCAACCCCACCGATGGTCGCGCCTACCGCAACAAGGCGGCCGTCATGCATGCGCTGAGCGGCATTCCATTGGCAACCGCTGGCGCCGATGTCCAACACCAGAGGCAGGCCATGGTGGCAGTGCAAGTCCGGTCGACCGTTTGCGTGCAGGACAAACGTCAGGCAGCGGATCGGATCGCGGCTGCTGCCGAAACAAAAAAGCCTGTCGTCGGACTCGATGATCTGACTGACCTGAGCGCTTTTGTCATGGGCCTTGAAAGCCATGAAGCCGTCGACGGCAAAGCGCTCGTCCAGGCTTCCATCAGCCCGATAAACTGCCAGCAGGCCTTGCTGCGGAAAGTCAATGGACCCTGCGACGACGATGCGCCCGTCCTGCTTCAACAGCAGCGTGCTCAGCCAGGTATTGAGCAACAGGTGGCGGACCATCACAAATCCGCGCCCGTTGAAGGATTCGTCCAGACAGCCATCGGGTTGCAGGCGAATCAGCATTCCGGCGTGATCGGCGAGGCTGAAATGATGGTTGGCGATCAGCAGAATGCGGCCGTCTTCCTGCACCGCAAAATCGCAGGCTTCGACACCCGGCACGCCCGGCGGCAGCCAAGTGTCGCGAGTGCCCATGGACAGCTCGCCGGGCAGCCGCACGACCTGGAGGCCGTCATCGCCGAAGGATCGGTCTGGCTGACCGTTGGCATGAAACAGGGCGAGGGCGGGCAGGGTGCGATGGTTGTTTTCATAATGCAGGCCGGCCAGCAGGATCCTCCCGTCAGGTAACACCTGAACCTTGCCGGCCCTTGCTTCGAAACCCTCGATGAAGCTGCCGATTACGCTGCCCTGACTTCCAAAGGACAGATCCGCCGAACCATCGGCCAGCAGCCGCGCCAGGCCAAGACGACTTCCTTTCGGCGTGCCGACCTTCGCGGCAACCAGAATCCGGCCCCGTGCATCCAGCGCGACATGCTGGGTCTGGCTGGACAGACTATCGGCGAAATACACCTGGGCAACACCGCCGATGGCGAATGTCGCGTCAAGCGAACCGGGGTTGTTCCATGCAGTGGGCAGCGCATAAGTGTTGAGGGTGGACATGCACGCGTCTCCTTGCGAGTGAACCCATACCCAATGAGTGGGCGGCTGACTGCACGAGCGAAACATTCAATCCCTGAACCGCGAGAAGTACAACTGGAAGAACTAACAGAACGACGGTCGCACTGTGCCAGAACAGTGTCTTGTTGAACCAGTCGCAAGCGAGCCAAGCATCCAGGCAGGATCTGACCCGGGAAGTTACGGTTTTCCCAAATGAAAAGGGCGGATGACTCTATGTCATCCGCCCTTGTTCGATTATCAGTGTGGCATCGACCACGATTGCAGTTTGTGGCCATCTTCGCTCAGCTCGGCGCGGGCCTGCTGCAGCAGTTGTTCGAGTTGCGCCGGGTCAGAATAGGCGCTGCTCGGGATCTGTTTGCGACCAATGTGGGAATTGGTGCGGTCAACCACGGTCAGGCTCAGTTCGCCATTGCCGTCTTGTGGCGCCCAGGCCACGCACTGGAAAGGCTTGAAGGCGTGGTTGGCAATCAAAAGAGCTTCGTTGATACGCAGCGGGGCAGTCATGGGGTCTTCTCTCTATTGGCGCCCAATCAAGTGAGGGGCCGTCGGTTGGGCTTACCGTGCGGCCGGTTACTTGTACTGATGCACGCAACCGGGGGGCGGGTCACAACTGAAACAAAGAAATTTCAAGTTCTTTACATAACCCCTGTTGGTTTCGTTAATCCTGCCCATGTCCGAACCCCGCGCCGAATTCACCCCTCACCCCAGCCCTCTCCCCGAGGAGAGGGAGCCGATTTGTGGGCTCTTCATACCCGCGTTCGACTCGGTATTGCACGTCGGCGTACCTTGCACAAACACCTCGGTCAGTTCCCTCTACCTCTGGGAGAGGGTTAGGGTGAGGGCTGCTGTTTAACACACTACGAATAGTCGATAGCTAACTAACAACCAACTTTCTTATAACGCTTTTAATAAGCCTCCTATAAGCAATCGATACAAGCCTCCGTCAAAATCTTGCTAGTGTTACAACCGGGACAGCCAAATGACTGTTTTTACAATCATTTATTATATTTGGCGCCAAGGAACAGTCATGAGCGAAGCGCCTGCGTCGAGACGTTTACTGGTGGTCGATCCCTGCGACGACTGTTACCGGCTTTTGCCCGGTTTGCGCGCGGTGGGCTGGGATGTCGACAGTTGTACCTTGGAAAATGCCGCCGATCGCGCCTGTGACGTCGGCCTGCTACGCCTGCAGCCTTTTCATCTGGAACGCCCTGAAGCCGTCAAAGAACTGATCAGCCGCAGCGGCACCGAATGGATCGCCGTGCTCAACCAGGAAGTACTGCGCCTACAAAACGTCGGCGATTTCGTCTGTGAATGGTTCTTCGATTTCCATACCTTGCCCTTCGATGTCTCCCGCGTACAGGTCACCCTGGGTCGCGCCTTCGGCATGGCGCGTCTGCGTGGTCAGGGCACGATTCATGTCGACCAGCCGGAACACGAACTGCTCGGCGACAGCAAACCGATCCGCGAACTGCGCAAGCTGCTGAGCAAACTTGCGCCGACCGAATCGCCGGTGTTGATCCGTGGCGAAAGCGGCACCGGCAAGGAACTGGTGGCGCGCACCCTGCATCGCCAGTCCCAGCGTCACAGCAAACCGTTTGTAGCGATCAACTGCGGGGCCATTCCCGAGCATTTGATCCAGTCCGAGTTGTTCGGCCATGAAAAGGGCGCTTTTACCGGCGCGCATCAGCGCAAGGTGGGGCGCATTGAAGCAGCCAATGGCGGTACGTTGTTTCTTGATGAAATCGGCGATTTGCCGCTGGAGCTGCAGGCCAATCTGCTGCGTTTTCTGCAGGAAAAACACATCGAGCGGGTCGGCGGCAGTCAGCCCATCCCGGTGGATGTGCGAGTGCTGGCGGCGACCCACGTTGATCTGGAAGCGGCGATCGAGAAGAAGCGCTTTCGCGAAGACCTGTATTACCGGCTGAACGTACTGCAAGTGGTGACCGCACCGCTGCGTGAGCGCCATGGCGACCTGTCGATGCTGGCCAACCACTTTTCGCATTTCTACAGCCATGAAACCGGGCGCCGGCCTCGCAGCTTCAGCGAAGATGCCTTGATTGCCATGGGCAAACATGACTGGCCGGGGAACGTACGGGAACTGGCTAACCGGGTCCGGCGCGGTCTGGTGCTGGCGGAGGGTCGGCAGATCGAGGCGCGGGATCTGGGTTTGATCAGTCAGCACTCGGTCGCTACGCCGATGGGCACGCTGGAGGATTACAAGACCCGGGCGGAACGGCAGGCGTTGTGTGATGTATTGAATCGGCACAGTGATAATTTAAGTGTGGCCGCGAAAGTCCTCGGAGTTTCACGGCCTACTTTTTATCGGTTGTTGCATAAGCATCAGATTCGTTAACTGGCTGAAGATCAAAGGATCGCAGCCTTCGGCAGCTCCTACAGGGATTATGCAATCCGTATGCAGGAGCTGCCGAAGGCTGCGATCTTTTGCTTTGCTTTAGAAGTAATACGGGAATTTCAGACTGAACGAGAAGTCCGGCGCATCGTCAGTCATGCCGATCGACAAGTTCGGCACGATCGTCAGGTTGTCGGTGGCCGCAATGGTCATGCCGACGTTGAAGTAACCGGCGTTGGCGTCACTCGACACCACCGATTCCCAATCGCCGCCGTCCTGTTTCAGCTTGCTCTTGCGTTGCACCAGGTCGGAAACGGAGAACGACATACTCATCTTCTCGTTGAGCGCGAAGGCGATGCCGGCGCCGATCTGGAAGCTGTCGCCGATGCGCACTTTGCCTGGGGTTTTCTGGTTGACCGTGGAACTGATGTCGTCGAACGACTCCTCGAGGTTATGGGTGTAGGAAAGGCTGCCGAACAACACCGCCGGGTCAAACGTCTTGACCAGCGAGATGCCCGGGGTGATCGACCAGACGCCGTTGCCGGTCGGCAGGGTATCGGGGACGAACAGGTTGGAGTTGGCGTCGGTCTGGCGCAGCTTGATGCCGAACGGGTCTTTGCCGGTCGGCGCCTTGACGCGCAGGGTGACGACGGCGTCCGGGGTGTTGACCGACTCGTCGAGGAACTTGTAGGCGATACCGAAGTTGACGTCGCCAATGGTTGGATCCTTGGTCACGGTTTCTTCGGTGGTGACACCGGCCGCGCCCTGGTTGCCGCCGCCGGACTGATACGTCGACTCGCGATACACCACCGGCACGTTCAGGTCGAACTGCCAGCGGTTGTCGAAGTTGTAGCGGCCGGTGAGGTCGAGGGTCCAGGTGTCGGCCTTGATACGGTCGAGGTTGATGTTGCCGAGGAAGATCGAATCCAGCGCAAGGAAACCGTTGAGGATCAACTGGCGGGTGTCGTAGCGCGAATAGGTCAGGCCGGTTTCGACGCTGAACTTGCCGCCGCCGAAGAAACCGCTGGCTTCGTCATACAGGTTGGAAACGCTCTGCGCCGGTTGCGAATCATCGGCCAGCGACTGACCGTAAGAAGCGCCGCTGCCCCCGGCGGCGCCTCCCGATGCGGCGGCCGCACCGGTGCCTGTGGCGGCTCCGGTAGCGACGCGATTGCCTTTCATGTCGGACGGCGATTTGGCCAGCCGTTTTGGCGGTGGGGCGGCGGGTTGTTCTTCTACCTGGCGAACCCGTTGTTCAAGTACCGCGAGCGCTTGTTGTTGTACTTCGTATCGTTGTTTCAGTTCCAGAAGTTCCCGTTTCAGGGCTTCTACATCGGCGTCGGGTGCTGCTTGCAGCATCGCCGCCGGGAGAAGGGTACTCAAACACACTGCAGCACGCAGTGATACTGATCGATACATGAATAAGCCGTCCCTTTAAGCCCAATGATCGAGACTCAGCGTAGTTCAATATCCGATATTGCGTAGGGCCCCGAGTTGGGTCAGGTTGCAGTCCAGTGCACCGGCGCTTCTGCCGTTATTGTTCAGTACGACGTTGAGTTGCGTGAGGTTGTTGACCACGTTGGCACTGCCCAGCAATCGGGTGTTTTGCAGCAGCCCGCCCTGGGCCACCTGTTGCAATGCTGTGCCTTGATTGCCGCTGGCCTGAATGGCCATCTGCACGCCACCGCCGTTGGCCGAAACCGCGACACTGCCGGCGCCGTTGCTGCCGCTGATGGTCTGCCCGGCGACGAGCGCCTGGCCTTGCGACGGCACCAGCGCCGGCGCTTGACTGGCTTCGCTGACGTTGATTGCGACGTTGTTGTTGGCGGTGTTGCCATCGCCGGCGGCGCGCACGCTTTGCGTCACGCCCTGGCTGCTGTTGAGGCCGGCGCCACCGATGATAGTGCCGGTGCCCAATGTGGGCGTGCTGCCGTTGCCCGACTCCTTGATGGTCGAGACATAGAATTCCGGTTTGACCGTTGCGGCCTGGATCTGCATCGAAGTCGCAGCCCCGATCAGGTCGCCGCTGGCGTTGCGCCAGGTGCTGCTCATGACAATGCCGAAGCTGATGATCCGCCCCGGCATGACGTAACGACCGCGCAGCTCGGCGAGCTCCTGGTCTTTGATTTCGATGGGTTTGAATCCGGCATGGGCTAAACCTGACGCACTCGCTGCCAGGCAGGCGGCGGCCAGCCAGTATGAGCTTTTCATCTGCTGCTCCCGGGACATCCAGTCCCATTCTCTAACTCGGCGATTAAAAGAAGTCGCTCTGAATGAACCCGAAATCCATCAATTCCGCATCTTTGACCGGGTTGAAACCGTCCAGGGTATTTTTCGCCGTCAGCGGCACGGGAGGGCTGCGCAAGGCGTTGGCCTTGTCGTAACCGGGGCCGACGATGGCAAAGACAATGCCGTTCCAACCTTTGACAAAGTCGTCGTGCTTGTAGCGTTTGTGGCCGAGTACCGGGTCACCGATGTAGACCCAATCCTTGTCCGAACGCTGCAGGACGACGAAGTGCTTGTAGCCGCGAATGTCCATCAGGACCACCACCGGAATGGTCACCGCTTCGAGTTTCTCGGGCGGGATCCGGTAGCCACGGGCGCGCATGCCGATGCTTTCTACGTAGCGCTTCATGTCGAGCATGGAGAAACCCTGGGTTCGCACCAGGTCCTGGTCAGCGTTGACCAGCATGCCTTTGATGATGTGCTCCTCATCGACGTCGAGCCAATAGGCCTGGCGCAGAACCGTTGCCAGTGCAGCAGCGCCGCAGCTGAAATCGGTTTTCTGTTCGACGATGTCGGCAAACTTGCGCTCACGAATGCTTTGCACGTCCTTGTAGACCAGCACGCCACCCGGCAGGGCAGCCACGGGCATCTGGGCTGCCTGAGTCAGGCCGCACAGACAAAGCAGAGCGAAGAGGGCAGGAGTCCGCATGATCGAATACGCCTTGTGGAACCGAGGAAAAAGCCCCGTTACCGGGGCTTTCGTTTCGATCGCGATTACATGCAGGCTTTGCAACCTGCGGCGATGGACAGCGAGTTGCTTTGTTGGTTGGCGACACCCGCCGAGACGTTAACTCCACCGTTGCCAGAGAAGTTGTTCATCGAGTTGCTCATGTTGGCGTTATTGACGACTGGGGTTTTCCAGCCATCTTTGGTCAGCACTTGTTGGGTGGTGACGCCAGCGAGGCCAAAGCTGCCCACGGCTTCGAACTTGGCTTTCTGATCATCGTTGCCGCCGTGGCCGCCGCCACGGTTACCCCAACCGCCATGGTTGTCGTCTTCGATGGTCGCGGTGCCTTTGGCTTTGAACACGCCAGCGGCTGCATAGGTACCGGTGAGGGTGTCGGTTTTGTAAGCCTGCACGCCTTTGTTTTCCACGACCAGGCCAGTCGAGGACTGGTTGGCAGAGGCAGCAGCCTGCGCTACGCGACCGCCGGAAACAGCGATGGCGAGGTTGTTTTTCTGTTGGTTGAAGTTGCCGGAGCTCACGTTGATGCCGATGTTACCGGAACCGTTGTTGCCGGCATTGTTGAGCGTGGCGTTGTTGAAGGTGGACGAGTTTTTCACGTAGTTGTTGTTGTTCACCTGAGTCGCGCTCGAGGCTGCAACAGCGTTGCCGAAGATGAAGCTTTCGTCAGCGGTGGCCAGCGCCGCAGCGTTGTCCTGCTGGTTACCGTCGCCGGCAGCGACGTTGGCGCCCATATTGCCGTTGGAGCCATTGAGCGAGTCGCTGGCATTGGCGTTGTTCAGGGTGCCCTGGTTTTTCACCACGTTGCCGTCGCTGTTTTGCGCGTCGAGTACAGCGGCGCCGGCGCCTGCGGTGATCTGCAGCAGTTGTTCAAGATTTGGACCTTGTGGCTGGCCGTGACCATTGCCGTGCCCGTTACCATGACCGTTGTTGTCACCACGGCCGCCAGCCTGTGCTGCCATTGCCATCACTGCTGCGAGTGCGAAAACCAGTGGTTTGAGAGCCATTGTAGGTTTCATGGTTGTTTCTCCGTCGTGCTTATTAGTTGGGTTAAGTGTTGTTACTTTTCCAATTGCACTGTGTTTGGGTCAGTCAGCGACCCGGATGCTCAGGGTGTTAGCCATGCGGTTCCCCACCCCGGCACTCTGGTTCACCTGGATTACCCCGCGGCTGCCGGTGAAGGCCTGATCACTTGTCGTGACCTGGCGACTGCCGGGTGAGGTACCAGTTGCTCCTGAGCTCGGTAAAAACGCCACGTTCTGTTGCGAAAGGGCGCTGTCGTCAATGCTCTGCGGGCCGGCACTGATGCTGACGCGCGTCACGTTGGCCATTTGATTGTTGGCACCGGCACCCTGGTTCACACCGAGGATGCCGTTGCCATTGCTGAAAGAGTTGCCGCCGATGTTGGCGCTGGCGTCGATGGCGCGGCTGGCGGGCGTGTCGATGTTCTGCCTGACGCTGGTGGTGGCGTGGGACTCGGTGCCGATGGCGATCGCTTTGGTGTTGGCTTGCTGCATCTGGTCACCGGCGGCCTGGTTGACGTTGAAGTTGCCGCGATACTGGGCACCGGAATTCTGGATATTCGCCTGGTTGACTGAAGCCGGATCGGCCATGGCGCTGGTGCAGCCGAGCAGGGCGAGAAGCAGCAGGGTGCGATTCATGTCATTGGCCTCCGGCCATGCGAGTCAGAGGCGCCAGCCCGGTGCTCATTGCCCGGTTGACTGTGTTGGAGATCGACGCGCCAGAACCGCCGCCGCTACCAGTGCGCATGCCGGGCAGGCCGTTCTGATTGGTCAGGGTGTTCATGCCGGGCAGGTTGGAGGTGGGCGTGGTCATGTTGCCGCGAATCGACGAACCGCTGGCGACGCTGGCGAAATCGCCGTCGCTGAGTTCGGTGCTGCTGAGGGTCTGGTTGATCCGCGCCGAAGGGTTGGCGTTGACCGTGGTCGGATAGGGGTCTTTGCCACCATTGCGGCCGATCGGGATGGGCTGAACGTCGCGGTTGAGAACGATCACGCCATTGCCTTCGGCTTGCACGCTGACGCTGATCAATGCGCTGGCGGCTGATCCGATCAGCAGGAGGCAGGTCAGGCTTTTATTGAAATTCCCCACGGCTGCAATTCCTTCTTCAGTGGGCTGGGTGATTCAGCGTTGTGAAGGAGAGAGCGAAAGCTGTGCCGGATTTGGATTGTCTTGTTATTTCAATGGCTTGGGCGATATGAGCGGATGGCTCTGGTCGCTACTGTTTCACCAGTGATACACGGCGAGGATCGCTTGAGTGCCAATTGGCGTTGCAAAGCTCTGGATCAAGGGTTTGCGCCGATGTGTTTCAGCGGCGTAACAGGTGAGGTGACGCAGTGATGAACAGCGTTTGGACGGGGCTTTGCGCGCTCGGGGCTGTTTCAAAAACGGACAGATTGCGCGAATTGCCTGCTTGCTGGCTTATTCGGCCAGCAAACGCTCGACCGCCGCAAAGGCTTGCGTCTGGCGATCGGCCCAATGGCCTTCGATCACTTGCATCGGCTGTTGATGCTGGATTAGCCACGCGCGAGTAGCTTCGTAGAACGCCATGCGATCTTCAAGAGCCGGTTGGCAGCGCTGGCCGTCTTCGGCCCAGTCGACCTGTTGCGGCGACAGCAGCAGGTGCAGATCGTAATGGCGGGCGAGCAACTCGGTTTCCAGCCAGTCCGGGCAGTCACCAAACAAAGTCTGGCTCCAGAGGATGTTGCTCAGAAGATTTGTGTCGAGGATCAGCAGCGCGGGTTGTCTGGCCCGCGCCTGATCTTCCCGGTGCAACTGACCCCGAGCGATGGCTGGGATGTCGGCCAAGCAGGTGTCGCGGGGGTTTTCTTCAATAAACCGGCGCACATATTCGTCAACGCGCACGCCGCCGAAACGCTGCTGCAATCCTGCCGCCAGCCAGCTCTTGCCGGTGGATTCCGGGCCGGTGAGTACCACGACTTTCATGTGCGCAACGCCGGATCGGCGCGCCATTCCCGCCAGCCTTGCACGGCGAGCAGGGTAAACAGCGCATAGAGCGCGGCAGTCAGGTACAGGCCTTTATAGATGAACAGGCCAACAAAGATGACATCGAGGACAAACCACAGCGCCCAGCATTGCAGGCGTTTTTGCGCCATCCACAGTTGCGCGACCAGACTGAAACCGGTGAGCGCGGCATCGAGCCACGGTTGTGCAGCGTCGGTCCAGTGCGCCATCGCCGCGCCCAGCAACAGGCTGCCGATTGTGCCGATACCGAGACCGAGCAGAATCGAGCGAGTGTCGAGGCGGCTGACTTCGCGTCCGTCGTGCATCGTCCCGGCGCGGGTCCATTGCCACCAGCCGTAGACTTGCAACGCGGCGTAGATCACTTGCAGCAACATGTCCGAATACAGCTTCACCTCAAAGAAGATCCAGCTGTAGAGCAACACCATGACCAGCCCGATCGGCCAGCACCACGGATTCTGTTTGACCGTCAGCCACACGGCGATGACACCGAGGGCAGCGGCGAACAGTTCAAGCCCGGACATGAGTGATCCTTGGGGGAGTCGAGAAGGGGGCGGATTGTACTGCATTAGTCAGATCAAAAGCCCCTCACCCTAGCCCTCTCCCGGAGGGAGAGGGGACTGATTGGGGGATGCTTTTGAGCTGCGCCGGTTTGAACGATCTTCGTTGAATCCATAATCGACTCGATTGTTCAGGTCGATGTATGACGCCAGACACCTCGGTCGGCTCCCTCTCCTCGGGGAGAGGGCTGGGGTGAGGGGTGGGCTCACCTCGGTGATCGGTCAGACCCGGAACTGGCGCAGCAACCCGTTCAGCTGTTCGCTCAGTTGCCCAAGGCGCAGGCTGGCTGCACTGGATTGTTCAGCCGCCAACGCGGTGCTATGCGAAAGGCCGGCCGCCTGGGTGACGTTCTGGTTGATGTCCTCAACCACATGGGCCTGTTGCAACGTGGCGCTGGCGATCGAGGCATTCAGTCCGTTCAGATTGCGCAAAGCCTGGCCAATTGCATTGAGGCTGGCCCCGGCCAGTCCCGCCTGTTCAATGGTCAGTTGCGATGCCTTGCTGCTGTCGCCAATCACCTTCACCGCAGCCTCCGAGTGGTTCTGCAGGCGCTCGATCATCGACTGAATTTCCGCCGTCGACTTCTGCGTACGCTGGGCCAGCAAGCGCACCTCATCGGCCACCACGGCAAACCCGCGACCTTGCTCACCCGCACGCGCCGCTTCAATTGCCGCGTTGAGTGCCAAAAGGTTGGTCTGCTCGGCAATCGAGCGAATCACTTCCAGTACGCTGCCAATCTGTGTGCTCTCGGCCGCCAGCGTGCGGATCACTTCCACCGCCTGATCGATCGTGCCCGAGAGCTTGTCGATCTGTTGCAGGCTGCCATCAATGTTGATCTGGCCCTGTTGTGCCTGCGCTTCGGCATCGCGCATTTCTGCGGCGGCGTGTTCGGCGTTTTTCGCCACGTCCTGCACGCCGTAGGTGACTTCATTGATCGCCGTCGCCACCAGCTCCATCTGCTGCGATTGCTGCTGACTGCGCTGCTGTGCCTGCGAGGCATCGTTGCCCAGTTCACTGGAGGACTGGCCCAGAGCGCTGGCCGACACCTGCAAGTCACCAATCACCCGGCGCAACTTGGCCGTGAAGGCATTGAAGTGATGGGCAAGCTCGGTGACCTCATCCTTGCCATGGGTATCGAGGCTGCGCGTCAGGTCGCTTTCGCCACTGGCAATGTTGGCCATGGCGTTCACGGTTTCCTGCAACGGACGGACGATGCTGCGGGCGATCAGGATCACCAGCAGCGCCATGATCAGCGCAATCGCCAGACCGATCACCGAAGCCTTGATCATCTGCTCCTGGAATTCTGCCTGGACATCGTCGACGTACACACCGGAGCCGATCACCCAGCCCCAGGGTTCGAACAGCTTCACGTACGAAGTTTTCGCCACCGGATCAGTCGCGCCCGGCTTCGGCCAGCGGTAATTGACCATGCCCGCGCCTTTGGCCTTGGCGATGGCAACCATTTCGTTGAACACCGCAAAGCCGTCCGGGTCGCGGATCGCCGAGAGGTTCTGGCCTTCGAGTTTGGGGTTGGTCGGGTGCATGACCATCACAGGCGTGAGGTCGTTGATCCAGAAGTAATCGTTCTGGTCATAGCGCAAACCACGGATCGCGGTCAGCGCCTGCTTTTGCGCCGCGTCCCTGGTCAGGGTGCCGGCGGTCTCCAGCCCTTGGTAATACGTGAGCAGGCCGCTGGCGGTCTGCACCACATGCTGGGTTTTCTGCGCCTTGGCGTGGTAGAGGTCGTCGTGGATCTGCTTGAGCATCAGCACACCCAAGGTCAGCAACATGACCACCGCCACAATCAAGATGAGCCACAAGCGTCGGCTGATCGACACACTGCGCAAGCTGTTCATAACGCTGTCACTCCGGATTCTTGTTCTTGTAATAAACGATCGCCAGCATCCAGCCACAGCTGAGTGCTCGGGACTGCGCCAGGCAAGCCAGCCAACGCGCAGAGCGCTATTGAGGCTTGTCTGTTAGGATTTCGGCCCCGCGCGCGAAAACCTGAATCCGGTTTTGAAATTTCACGGAATTTTTACCGTTTCGTGTGGATCCTGTGCGCGCGGAATCGGTACAGCTTTTACCGGCTACGCTGAACGCAGTGAACGCTAAAAATACTATCGGGGCATGCCGTCGCGCATCGCTCTCTGGGGGATTGATGGATCTTTGGACTGCCTTGCAGGCACTGATACTAGGAGTTGTAGAAGGGCTGACGGAGTTTTTGCCCATTTCGAGTACCGGACACCAGATCATCGTCGCCGACTTGCTGAACTTCGGCGGCGAGCGGGCCATGGCGTTCAACATCATTATTCAGCTCGGCGCGATCCTCGCGGTGGTCTGGGAGTTTCGCCGCAAGATTCTCGACGTGGTGATCGGCCTGCCAACCCAGCCGAGCGCACGGCGTTTTACCGTCAACCTGCTGATCGCGTTTTTGCCGGCGGTGGTGTTGGGGGTGATCTTTGCCGACCTGATCCACGAATACCTGTTCAACCCGATTACCGTGGCTGCTGCGCTGGTGATCGGCGGGATCGTCATGCTGTGGGCCGAACAGCGCCAGCATGAAGTGCACGCTGAAACCGTCGACGAGATCCGCTGGACCGATGCCCTGAAAATCGGTTTCGCACAGTGCCTGGCAATGATTCCCGGCACCTCGCGCTCCGGCTCGACAATCATTGGTGGCTTGCTGTTCGGCCTGTCGCGCAAGACCGCCACGGAATTTTCATTCTTCCTCGCCATGCCCACCATGGTCGGTGCGGCGGTGTACTCGGGCTATAAATACCGCGATCTGTTTGTGCCGGCGGATTTCCCGGTGTTCGCGATTGGTTTCGTCACGGCGTTTATCTTCGCCATGATCGCCGTGCGCGGTTTGCTCAAGTTCATCGGCAGCCACAGCTATGCGGCGTTCGCCTGGTACCGGATTGCGTTCGGCCTGTTCATTCTGGCGACCTGGCAGTTCGGCTGGGTGGACTGGTCGGCGGCCAAGCCATGAACGATTCGCGCGCGCACCGCCCGCAAGGACGGCCTTCGGGCGGGCGCCTTCAGCATGTGAAGTTGAAGCTGGTGGTGCTGCTGATCGTCTGCGCGCTGCCGCTGTTCGGCTCGCTGTCGATGTGGCTGAGCGGCATCTCGCGGCTGCCGTTGGCGGCGTACGGGATTGTCAGTGTGCTCGCGTTCTTTCTGTACTGGGCCGACAAGCGCAAGGCCCGCGCCGATGCCTGGCGCACGCCGGAAAACATCCTGCATGCGGTGGAGCTGGCCGGCGGCTGGCCGGGTGCATTGATCGCGCAGCAGGTATTCCGGCACAAGACGCGCAAAGTGTCGTTCCAGATTCTGTTCTGGGTGATCGTGCTGCTGCACCAGGTGTTCTGGATTGACCAGATTTTTCTGGGTTCCAACCTGTTGTCTTTGATCTAAAGAACACACTTACCCCTGTAGGAGTGAGCCTGCTCGCGATAGCGTCTTTTCAATCAACAAGGATGTCGACTGATACACCGCTATCGCGAGCAGGCTCACTCCTACATGAGACCGGGATTACAGCAGCAGGCCGATTTGAGTCTTTTTGGGCAACTTGCTCACCACCAGTTGATGCGATCGCTGCAAAAGCCCCTGCAATTCCTCCGCACCCAGCGGGTAGGGCGGATGCATGATGATCCACTGCGCCCGCGCCAGATACGGCGCCGGATGAATCCCCGGGCGGTCGCAATGGCCGAGAAACAGATCCTTGTCGACCTTGAACGCCAGCGAGTCGCCGCGTAATCCCTGTAAAGCGAACATCTTGTTGCCGGCAATCGAAAACACCCGCACGCCGCCCCATTTGTAGTCTTCGCGAGCACCGGGCAGCGCCAGACAAAATCCGGCAACCTCGGCTTCGCTCATTTTTCCCTGTTTCATAGCAACCGCTCCCCGCAGGCATTGAACGACTCGACCAGATGATCGATCCATGCGCGCACCGCTGGCATCACCCCGCGCCGATGCGGATACACCGCTTGCAGCCAGCCGCCAGGCAGTGACCATTGCGGCAGCACCTGCACCAGCGTGCCGTTACGCAATTCGGTCTCGCAGAACATCATCGGCAACACGGTAAAACCCTGACCGGCGAGGACGCAGGCCTTGCGCACTACGAAGTCATCGATACCCAGCCGCGCTTCCATGCTCAGATCGACACTTTTACCCTGCTGATCGAGCAGGCGCACATGAACCATGCGATCGGCTTCCAGCGCGCCGAGCACCGGCAGGTTCTTCAAGTCCTGGGGATGATTGATGGTCTTGCCTTGCATGAAATCCGGGCTGGCTATGACCACCGCCTGGGCCTGACGCAAGCGTCGGGTGACCAGCAACGGATCTTCATCGCCGTGATCGCGCACGCGCAACGCCACATCTATGCCTTCAGTGACCAGATCCACACGGCGGTTGAGCAGCACGACTTCCAACTGCACCTGCGGAAACTTGCCGAGAAAATCGCTGATCACCGTCGGCAGCATTTCATGGGCAAGCCCGGTCGGGCACGACACCCGCAGCCGACCGCGTGGCTCGCTGGACATGCTCGCCACGGCTTCGTCAGCCATTTCCGCTTCCAGCAACATCGCCTGGCAGTGGCGCAAATAGCGTTCGCCAACAGCGGTGAGATTCAATTGTCGCGTAGTCCGCTGCAGCAGACGCGCGCCGAGGCGTTCTTCCAGTTCGGCAATTCTTCTGGAGAGCCGTGACTTGGGAATACCGAGCAGGCGCCCGGCGGCGGCGAATCCGCCAGCCTCGACCACTTTGGCGAAATAGTAGAGATCGTTGAGGTCCTGCATGCGCGTTTCCAGTCGTTCTATCAATGGGACGAACTATCGCATTGTCGGCGACTAATCAGCTATTGGTTTGTTGCGTAGGATTGTCTCCATTCCGTCGCCGCCGGCGATTCTTTCAGGAGAACCCACATGAAACTGTTGCACATCGATTCGAGCATTCTCGGCGACAACTCGGCTTCCCGTCAGTTGAGCCGTCAGGTCGTCGACGCCTGGCAAGCCGCCGAGCCGAGCGCCGTGGTCACCTACCGCGACCTGGCCGCCGACGCGATCAGCCACTTCTCGTCGACCACGCTGGTTGCCGCCGGCACCACCGCCGAACTGCGCGACGCTGTGCAACAGCACGAAGCCGAGCTGAGCGCTTCGACCCTGGCCGAGTTCATCGCTGCCGACGCCGTGGTGATTGCCGCGCCGATGTACAACTTCACCATCCCGACCCAGCTCAAGGCGTGGATCGACCGCGTTGCCGTCGCCGGCCAGACTTTCCGCTACACCGAAGCCGGCCCGGAAGGCCTGTGCGGTGGCAAGAAAGTGGTGATCGTGTCGACCTCCGGCGGCATCCATGCCGGTCAGGCCAGCGGCATCGCTCACGAAGAATATCTGAAGCTGGTACTGGGTTTCCTCGGCATCACCGATATCGAAATCGTCCGCGCTGAAGGCCTGGCCTATGGCGAAGAAGTGCGCAACAACGCCATTAGCGCTGCGCAAGCGAAGATCAGCGAGCAACTGTTCGCCGCCGCGTAAGGCTTGCGTAAAGAACAGCTGATGTTCAGGTAATCCCCAAGAAACTCTGTATTCTGGTTCCGCAAGGGCCGAATACGGAGTTTTTTGTTTCTGGCTGTTACATAATCCGGCCCGGGTTATGCAGTTTCAGCACATCCGACGATGGAGTCCGACAGGGTGGGGGCATTCATGAAGCATCTTTGTGCAATGTTGCTGATTTGCCTGCTCGGCAGCCTGAATTCAGTGCAGGCCGCGCCCGGACGCCATCCTGTCTGGAGTGTCGGTTATCACGAGATGACCTTTCTCGACCCGCTCGATCTGCAACCGATGCGCGCCATCGCTTTTTATCCCTCCAGTGACCGCGAGCACATGAGTTTGCTTGAGGGTTACTCGGTGGAGGCCGGAGAAGACACTAAAGTCGCCATCGGACGCTTTCCGATGTTGATGCTCTCCCACGGCAACACCGGTACGCCGCTGGCCTTGCATGATCTGGCCACCTCGCTGGCGCGCAAAGGCTTCGTGGTGGTGGCGGTGATTCACCCCGGCGACAACTGGCGCGACCATAGCCGTCTTGGCACGTTGAGCAACCTTTATGGCCGTCCGATTCAAATCTCCCAGGCGATCACCGCGACCCTTGGCGACCGCATGCTGGCGCCGTTCGTCAATGCTGATCAGGTCGGCGTCATCGGTTATTCGGCGGGTGGCGAGACCGCGTTGATTCTGTCCGGGGCGCAACCGGATCTCGATCGTCTGCGCCGCTATTGCCAGGAACGTCCGGACGATCACGACGCCTGCAACACCCAGGGCGAGTTGATTGTCGATCGCGATGACTTGCAACCGGTGGCCGATCCACGGGTTCACGCCTTGTTGCTGATGGCGCCGCTGAGCCTGAAATTCGGCCGCCATACTCTCGCCGACGTGCACGTGCCAGTGCTGCTCTACAGCGGCGACGGCGACAAACTGGTGGCCTTCGACAAAAACGCCGCCGCCCTGGCGCGCAAACTGCCCAACGCGCCGGACTTCAAGCTGCTGGCCGGGGCAGGGCACTTCGTGTTCATGGCGCCGTGCACCGAAGAGCAGATCCGCGCCATGCCAGCGTTGTGTACCGATGCTGACGGGGTGGATCGCGAGGATATTCACCGCAACCTGATCTCGGAGGCCGGCCGTTTTTTTGCCAATGCGCTGGCGAAAACAACCCGAGCGGGTATGCAGACGGCGGATCAATAATCTGTGCCTCCACATACCCCATGTAGGAGCTGACGAGTGAAACGAGGCTGCGATCTCTTGACCTTGATCTTCAAAGCAAAATCAGAAGATCGCAGCCTCGTTGCACTCGTCAGCTCCTACAGGGGAATGCGTTGATTTTCAGGTCGTGCGGCGCTTGAGGAGCAGGGTCAGGCCCAACCCGGTCACCGACAACAGCGCCGCGCTGAAGAAAATCCACGAATAGCCCAGATTCAATGCCACCGCGCCCATCAGTGGCCCGGCGATCGCCAGGGCCAGATCGAAAAACACCGCATAAGCTCCGAGTCCCGAACCACGACTGGAACTCGGCACCTGCTTGATCGCTTCAACGCCCAGCGCCGGGTAGACCAATGACAGCCCGAACCCCGCCAGCCCGGCGCCGATCAATGCGTAGGCAGTGGAGGGCGCCAGCCACAACATCACCAGCCCGACGGTTTCCACTGTCATGCAGACGATGGCCGAGGCGAACCCGCCAAACCGGGCGATCGCGGAGATGAATAACAGTCGCGACAAAATGAAACACACGCCGAACACCGTCAGACAGTACGCCGCTCCAGTCCAGCCGCGGTTGAGGTAATAAAGGGTGATGAAGGTGGTCAGCGTGCCGTAGCCGATCGACGCGAGGGTCAGGCTGGTGCCGTACGGCGCAATCTTGCCGAACACGGCCCAGAACGACAGACGCTCACCACGAATCACCGGCACCGAAGGCTTGTTGCGGATCAACCACAACGCACCCGCGGCCAACGCCGACAGCGCGATACCCAGGCTGACAAAGCCATATTCAGCAACCATCACCACGCCCAGCGGCGCGCCAATGGCAATCGCGCCATAGGAAGCGATGCCGTTCCAGCCGATGGATTTGGCTGTGTGCTCGACACCGACCTGGCCCATGCACCAACTGATCGTGCCGACACCGATCAAGCCTTGAGCGATACCCAGCAGCAGGCGCCCGGCGATCAGGATCAACAGGCTGGTCAGCGGAAAACTCTGCAGCAAGGTCGACAGCAACGTCAGCGCGCCACTGAGGACAATCCCCCACAAGCCATAAATGATCGCCCGCTTGGTGCCGAGGGTGTCCGACATGCGCCCGGCCATCGGCCGGCTGAGCAGGGTGGCCAGGTACTGCGAGCCGATCACCAGGCCGGCAATGATCGCGCTGAAACCCAGTTGCTCGTGGACATAACCTGGCAGTACCGCGATCGGCAAGCCGATGCAGAGAAAGGCAATGAAGGTGTAGAAAACGATGGAGACGATCTGCAGGGTGATCGCCAGGGAGCTTTGCGGTGGCAGTGGCTGCGCAGACATGAGCACTCGTTCGCGGGCGGCGGTGGGAGAGTTGCCGACATCATGGCGCGGGGTTGGGATAAAAGAAAGCAGGCTAACGATCAAAACATCGCAGCCTTCGGCAGCTCCTGCAGGGATTGATGGCGCGGCTGATTACCTCATCGCGAGCAGGCTCACTCCTACAGGGGAATGCATTCCAAATGTAGGAGTGAGCCTGCTCGCGATGGAGTCAGCACCGGCGAAAATATTTTGATCACATAAAAAAAGCCCTGTCACATGGACAGGGCTTTTACTTGCAGCTTGCCGCTTGAAACTCGCAGCTGCCGTTAAAACACAACACCCTGGCTACGCAGGTAATCGTCATAGGTGCCGCTGAAGTCGGTCACGCCGTTCGGGCTCAGCTCGATGATGCGGGTGGCCAGGGACGATACGAACTCACGGTCGTGGCTGACGAAAATCAGCGTGCCCGGGTAGTTTTCCAGCGCCAGGTTCAGCGCTTCGATCGATTCCATGTCCAGGTGGTTGGTCGGTTCGTCCATGATCAGCACGTTCGGCTTTTGCAGGATCAGCTTGCCGAACAGCATGCGACCCTGCTCACCACCGGAGATGACCTTGACCGATTTGAGAATCTCGTCGTTGGAGAACAGCATGCGGCCCAAAGTACCGCGAATCATCTGCTCGCCCTGAGTCCACTGCCCCATCCAGTCAAACAGCGTGACGTCGTCTTCGAAGTCGTGAGCGTGATCCTGAGCGTAGTAACCCAGCTCAGCGGCGTCGGTCCATTTCACGCTACCGGCATCCGGGGTCAGTTCGTTGACCAGGGTGCGCAGCAGGGTGGTCTTGCCGATACCGTTCGGGCCGATGATCGCAACGCGCTCGCCGGCTTCAACCTGGAAGCTGAAGTCCTTGAACAGTGGCTTGCCATCGAAACCCTTGGCCATTTTCTCGACCATGACCGCCTGACGGTGCAGCTTCTTGTTCTGTTCGAAACGAATGAACGGGCTGACACGGCTGGAAGGCTTGACCTCGGCCAGCTGGATCTTGTCGATCGCCTTGGCGCGGGAGGTGGCCTGCTTGGCTTTCGAGGCGTTGGCCGAAAAGCGGCTGACGAACGATTGCAGCTCGGAAATCTGCGCTTTCTTCTTGGCGTTGTCCGACAGCAACTGCTCGCGGGACTGGGTCGCCACGGTCATGTACTCGTCGTAGTTGCCCGGGAACAGGCGCAGCTCGCCGTAATCCAGGTCAGCCATGTGCGTGCACACGCTGTTCAGGAAGTGACGGTCGTGGGAGATGATGATCATCAGGCTGTTGCGCTGGGTCAGGATGTTTTCCAGCCAGCGAATGGTGTTGATGTCCAGGTGGTTGGTCGGTTCGTCGAGCAACAGCACTTCCGGATCGGAGAACAGCGCCTGCGCCAGCAATACGCGCAGTTTCCAGCCTGGGGAGACTTCGCTCATCGGGCCGAAATGCTGTTCCAGCGGAATACCCAGACCCAGCAACAGTTCGCCGGCGCGGGATTCGGCGGTGTAGCCGTCCATCTCGGCGAACTCGGTTTCCAGCTCGGCAACGGCCATGCCGTCTTCTTCGGACATTTCTGCCAGCGAGTAGATGCGATCGCGCTCGGCCTTGACCTTCCACAGCTCTTCGTGACCCATGATCACGGTGTCGATCACGGTGAATTCTTCGTAGGCGAACTGATCCTGGCGCAGCTTACCCAGACGCACGTTCGGCTCGAGCATGACCTGGCCACCGGACGGATCGAGATCGCCGCCGAGGATTTTCATGAAGGTCGACTTGCCGCAACCGTTGGCACCGATCAGGCCGTAGCGGTTGCCTGCGCCGAATTTGACCGAAACGTTTTCGAACAGCGGCTTGGCGCCAAACTGCATCGTGATGTTAGCTGTGGAGATCAATTACCTTACCTATCAATGGGTTAGAGCTGGTCTGTGGTGCCTGGTACAAACTTGAGTACCAATCTGGAGCTTTTCCAGCTCCCCCCAGTCTGTGCTTGAGTTGAGCCAACGCGCATAAGCCGTCCGCAACTGGGGCCTTTGAAGGCAAGCTGCTGAGCGACGAGTACGGGGTTCTTGTTGGACATTGGCGCGCATTGTCGCATAACTCAGACGGCAGTTATATGGCAGGCAAATCGGCATCTGTGTCGGCTCGTCAGGCGGACGCGGAATATCCGCTGATCAAAATCTCGAAAACCCGAATGAACTCACTCGACCATTTTCACTTCGGAAAGTGGAGCAGCAGCTATTTCGTTCAATCGAGTGAGGACCAAGCCATGCGAGCAATGACCTATCACGGCGCTCATGATGTGCGCGTCGAAACCGTACCGGACCCGAAACTTGAAGCCGCGGACGACATCATCCTGCGCGTCACCGCGACCGCCATCTGCGGGTCGGACCTGCACCTGTACCGAGGCAAGATACCCACCGTCGAACATGGCGATATCTTCGGCCATGAGTTCATGGGCATCGTCGAAGAAACCGGCTCCGCGGTCACAGCAGTGCAGCGCGGCGACCGTGTAGTGATTCCTTTCGTGATCGCCTGTGGCGATTGTTTTTTCTGCCAGCAAGAGCTCTATGCCGCTTGCGAGACGACCAATGAAGGCCCCGGCGCGGCGCTGAACAAGAAAATGATTCCGCCACCGGCCGCGCTGTTCGGCTACAGCCGTCTGTATGGCGGGATCCCCGGCGGCCAGGCGGAACTGGTGCGCGTACCGAAAGCCAACACCGGCCCGTTCAAGGTGCCGGGCACGCTGTCGGACGAAAAAGTGCTGTTTCTTTCCGACATCCTGCCGACCGCCTGGCAAGCGGTGATCAACGCCGGCGTCGTCCAGGGTTCGAGCCTGGCGATCTACGGTGCCGGGCCGGTCGGTTTGCTGACCGCAGCCTGCGCCAGAATGCTCGGTGCGGAACAGATCTTCATGGTCGATCACCACCAGTACCGCCTCGATTATGCCCAGCGCACCTACGGCGTGATTCCGATCAACTTCGATGAGGACGACGACCCGGCCGACACCATCATCAGCCAGACTGCGGGGCATCGCGGTGTCGATGCGGTGGTCGATGCCGTCGGCCTTGAGGCCAAAGGCAGCACCACCGAAACCGTGATGGCTACACTCAAGCTCGAAGGCAGCAGCGGCAAGGCCTTGCGCCAGTGCATTGCAGCCGTGCGGCGTGGCGGTGTGGTCAGCGTTCCGGGGGTATATGCCGGGTTCATCCATGGCTTCATGTTCGGCGACGCCTTCGACAAGGGCCTAACCTTCAAAATGGGCCAGACTCACGTACAGCGCTTTCTGCCGGAGCTGCTCGGCTACATCGAAACCGGCAAGTTGCAGCCCGAAGCGATCATCACCCACAGGCTGTCGCTGGAACAGGCGGCCGAGGGTTACAAGATCTTCAATAAAAAGCAGGAAGAATGCCGCAAGGTGATTCTGACCCCGGGTGGCAGCGATGTTCCTTTGGCGCAGTTGGATGAGACCACGCCGTTCGTACCGGCCACTTGAACCTGAGGAGTATTCATGGCGCTACCGTCATCTTCATTCGCAGGTCCGGTGCGAGCATGGTTCGTGAACCTGTCGCGCACGGGCTGGGGAGGGCGCATTTTCTGGCTGACCCTGGTCGGGGTAACCGTGCTGCTGCTGATCAGCGGCTACACCGGTCTGGTCAGCACAGGCCGCGACACCTTGCGCCTCGCGAGCCTTGGCGGGCTGTCGGGTTTCGCCGCTACGGCAGTCGGTGCATTGCTGGCGCTGGCGTTGCGCGCGATTACTTCGCGAACCCAAGACACCATGCTCGGTTTCGCGGCGGGGATGATGTTGGCTGCCAGTTCCTTTTCACTGATCCTGCCGGGCATCGCGGCCGCGAAGGAGGCGGTAAGCAGCCCCATGCTCGCCGCCGCCGTCGTGGTTGCCGGCATGGCGTTGGGCGTTGCATTGATGGTCGGCCTCGACCGCTTCGTCCCCCACGAACATGAAAAGAGCGGGCGGCGCGGCCCTGAGGCGAAGCGCTTCAATCGGGTCTGGTTGTTTGTTCTGGCGATCACCCTGCACAACTTGCCCGAAGGCATGGCGATCGGCGTTAGTTTTGCCACCGGCGACATGAAAATCGGCCTGCCGCTGACCACTGCCATCGCCATTCAGGATGTTCCCGAAGGCCTGGCGGTGGCATTGGCGCTGCGGGTCACCGGGATTTCGGCCGGACGCGCGGCGTTGATTGCCGCCGCTTCCGGATTGATGGAACCGTTGGGCGCGATTATCGGTTTGGGCATCACCAACAGTTTCGCCTTGGGCTTCCCGGTGGCGATGGGCCTGGCGGCGGGCGCGATGATCTTCGTGGTTTCCCATGAAGTGATCCCGGAAACTCACCGCAACGGCCATGAAACCCCTGCAACGCTCGGGCTGATGCTCGGCTTTGGCGTGATGATGTTTCTCGACACCGCTTTGGGGTAGAGAAGCCGCGCAAACCGCTGAGCGAATCGTCGCGCACAAAAAAGGAATTTTTTTCAGCACCAATCACTCTTTCGTTTATAGGCAATGCCAATAACGCAGGGGAATGAGTCATGTCGCTGATCGAAATCCCGACCAGGAAGTCTTCGGGTAAAACATCCAGGCCGGCGGATACCGAGCGCCGGCTCTACGACCGATTGTTGGCACAAGACTCCACGGCCGATCGCGCGGCGCTGGACTTTCTGCGTCGACAATTGAGCACGGCGGCTGCACTGCCTGACGACTTGCCGAGCAACGCTGAAGAGTTGCTGCAATGGTCGGAAACCCGTTGCGCCAAAGTGGCTGGCGAATACGCGGATTACCTCGAACAGCGTCAGCAGGGCGCGCCACGCCGCTATTTCCGCAACAAATCCCACGCGTTGTATTTCATTCTGCATGTAGCACCGACCAAAGAGGTCGATGGCGCGTGGCTGGCCGGGCTGCTGCCGCAGTGGCAGGATCCGCGTTTCGACGATTTGCTCGACACCTATCTGGAAGAACTGGGCGAGGGCGTGCCCCGGCAGAACCATGTGGTGATCTATCGCAAACTGCTCGCCGAACATGATTGCTCGGATCTGAGCGGCCTTGCCGATGAGTATTTCTTGCAGGGCGCGGTGCAACTGGCGCTGGGGCGCTTCGGCGCGCAGTTCCTGCCGGAAGTCATCGGCTTCAACCTCGGCTACGAACAACTGCCGCTGCACTTGTTGATCACTGCGTATGAGCTGGCGGAGCTGGGCATCGACCCGCATTATTTCCGCCTGCATGTGACCATCGACAACGCCAGCACCGGCCATGCGCGCAAGGCTGTGCAATCGATGCTCGAGCTGATGCCGCTGGGCGAAGAGCGCGACGAGTTCTACCGGCGCATGGCGATCGGTTATCGCCTCAACGATGTCGGCAAGGGCACCACCGCAGTTATCAAGGAATTTGATTTGCAGCATGAAGTCATTGCCATGCTCGAGCGCAAGGCGGTGTTCGGTCGGCACATGCACTCTGATTACTGCCGGATCGAAAACCGCACCATCAACCAGTGGCTGGCGACGCCGGGGCAAATGGGCGAATTCCTCGCGGCGCTGGAGCGCAAGAGCTGGATCAAACGTGGCGAGGCGGTGGAAGAAAGTCGCTTCTGGCGTTTGATCGACGGCAGCGATGCGGCGATGTTCGGTGTGTTCAACGGCTATGAAAAACAACTGATGCGCGACTGGATCACTGAGGATTGCCCGGCGTCCCGGCCTCGGCCTTACGTGCGCCGCGAAGCCGCCGTCGAAGAAACCTTTGACGACGATGCCGATCTGCTCAACCTCGAAGCCGCGCTGGCCGACAAGCCTTCCACCGAGCAAATGGAGATTTTGCTGCCGTGGCTGCAACCCCAGCGGCATTGGCGTCCAGCCGGACTTTTCGCGACGCGTCGCTTCATGCAACTGCGCGCCCGCTTGCGTTGAAACAAGGAGCTTTCATGTCGGCACAAGAAACATCGGACAGAGCGCTGTTCGAGCTGGGCAAACGCCTGCTCGACAGCGGTTATCACTTCATCACCCCAACGCCGTTGACCCACGAACGTTTTCTGCAGCGTTTCGCCACACCGCTGGCGAAGGATCTGCGCGACGTGTTCGGCTGGTCCATGCCGTTTCCTGCCGAGCTATTCAAGGCAGACGAACTGGCAAGCCTGGAGCAGTCAGGCGTTGTCGCACGCGATGGCGCCGTATGGCGCAGCCAGGTGCGCTGGTCGACGCTCAATGACCGGTTATTTGCCCACTCGGCGTTTCCGACGACGGCAAGCGATGCAGTGTTCTTCGGCCCGGACACGTATCGCTTCGCCCAGGCCATCGAAGCGCAATTGCAGCAACGGTTTTCGCCGATCAGGCGCGCGGTGGATATCGGCTGCGGCAGTGGCGCCGGGGCGGTGCTCATCGCCAAGGCGCGGCCGGATGCCCAGGTAGTGGCGGTAGACATCAACCCGCAGGCGCTGCGCCTGAGTGCGGTCAACGCCGAGCTCGCCGGAGCCAGCAACGTGTCGGTGTATCACAGCGATCTGCTCGCCAGCGTCGAAGGCCAGTTCGACTTGATCATCGCCAATCCGCCGTACATGAACGACCAGCAACAGCGCGCCTATCGTCACGGCGGCGGGGCGCTGGGGGAGGGTTTGTCGGTGCGCATCGTGCGCGAGGCGTTGCCGCGTCTGGAAGTCGGCGGCACGTTGCTGGTCTATACCGGCGTGGCGATTGTTGCCGGTAAGGATCCGTTCCGCGAGGCGGTTGCGCCGCTGCTCAAGGGCGAGCGTTTCGGCTGGACTTATCGCGAGCTCGATCCGGATGTGTTCAGCGAGGAATTGCTCAAGCCTGAATATGAGCGCGCCGAGCGCATCGCCGTGGTCGCGCTGACGGTAACCCGCGAGCAGTGACCGACAGAGGGGCCACTGCTCGCGCGGTGGCCTTATCGATTTCTGATGCGTGAGAGTGTCAGCAGGCAAACCCCTACCAGCATCGCAGCCCCGGCTACCAGCAGCGGAGAAGGGCGAATTGGCTGCCGCGAAATTCGCTCGACACGCCCGGCGAGGGATGCGCGCACCGGCGCAGCAGCTTCTGCCAGATAGGGCGTTTCTTCGATTTCCAGGCGTAAGCCGTCCGGCATTACCAACGTCAGCCCCTCGATCGTGCCGGCAATCCTGTCCGGATACACCGGCTCACCGGTCGGGTCGAGCTGGTCGTAGAAGAACGTCTGTCCTTCAAGCCAGCCGACGGCGGTCTGCAATTCAGGTCCCAGGTAATACTTTCCATCGAGAAAAAAGCCAGAGAATTGCGGCGCGCGCTCGACGCTCTCAATGCGATAGCGCTGACCTGGTTTCATACCGGTTTCTGGGGCGATCATGGGGGTTCCTCCATTATTGGTAAGCGATAGAGGAGCGCGCGCGAAGCGTGGTTCCATCGAAATGAGCAACGGCCGTTTCGCCCGCTTTTGCAGTCGCGCCGGCATTACCCAAAAGTAGGGCAAGACAGTTTTTCACAGTTGAGGGTTCACTATCGGTTACAAAGTGTGGCTAAAATGCCACCCTTTCACCGAGCGCCCGGAAACGGCGCGGGCCAAGGACGCGCCCTGTGCATCAAGACCGCTGCATAAGACGCTGGGCCCCAAGGCCGCCACGCGCGCAGTTTGTTCACTTTTGACGTGTGACCCTTTTCCGTGAAACTCATCATTGCCGCTGTTTATGTCATCTCCATTGCTTACGTTCACCTGCGTGGACGCGTGCGCCACAAGCTGGGCCGGCAATTGAGTGACCACTCGACGTTTCTCGCGCCGATCAACTGCTTCCTGTACCTCTTTTCGAGAATGCCGAACAAGCCGTATCTGAACCCGGCGGATTTTCCCGATCTGAGCCCGTTGCAGGCCCATTGGCAAGAGATTCGCGAGGAAGGCCAGAACCTGCTGCGTGCCGGCGAGATCAAGCGCTCGAACCAGTATGACGATGTCGGCTTCAACTCCTTCTTCAAGACTGGCTGGAAGCGCTTTTATCTGAAGTGGTATGGCGACAGTCACCCGTCGGCAATGAAGCTGTGCCCGCGCACCACCGAACTGGTGCAAAGCATCGGCTCGATCAAGGCGGCCATGTTTGCCGAGCTGCCGCCGGGCTCGAAGCTGGTGCGCCATCGCGATCCGTATGCGGGTTCCTATCGCTATCACCTGGGGCTGGATACGCCGAACGATCCTGGCTGCTACATCAACGTCGACGGTGAGAACTATCACTGGCGCGATGGTGAAGCGGTGATGTTCGACGAAACGTTTATCCATTACGCAGAAAACACCACGGATCAGAACCGTATCATTCTGTTCTGTGATATCGAGCGGCCGTTGAAATACCGCTGGGCCGCTGCGTTCAATCGCTGGTTCAGCCGCACGGTGATGTCGGCGGCGGGCGCGCCGAATGATGCGGGGGACAAGACCGGTGGCATCAACCGCTTGTTTACCAAAATCTACAAGATCCGCTTGCGCGGCAAAGAGCTGAAGAAGCGCAATCGCACGCGGTATTACCTGGAGAAGTGGGCGATTTTTGCCGCGTTGCTGGCAATCTTTATTCTGATCTGACTTTTGTAGTTGGGCTGATTGGCGCTATCGCGAGCAGGCTCACTCCTACAGGGCAACGCATTCCAAACTGTAGGAGTGAGCCTGCTCGCGATTGGCCCTGACATTCAAATCGCTTCTTCCTGATTCACCCATTATTCCCCAGACGCCTTCCGAGTCTTCTTCGCCGGCGCCGCCTTGCTGGTTGATTTGGCCTTCGGCTTGGCCGGGGCCTTGCCACCAAGACTGCGTTTGAGCAGCTCGGTCAGGTCGATAACATCGGCCGTCTTGCGCTCCTCTTCGCCAGTGGCGGTCTCGACATCCTCGATCTTGCCTTCGTGGGCTTTCTTCTCGACCAGCGCCATGATCTTGTCTTCGAACTCGTCCTTGTAATCCTCCGGCGTCCACTCCGCGGTCATGTCTTCAACCAGACGTTTGGCCATGTCCAGCTCACCCTTGGCCAGTTGCGGTTTGGTCACTTCACTGCCCAGGGCCAGCTCATCGAGGCCGCGTACTTCCTGCGGCCAGCGCAGCTTGACCAGAACCAGCGCCGACTCCAGCGGCATCAGCGCCGCCAGGTATTGGCGGGTGTGCAGGACGACGCGGGCGAGGGCGACCTTGTTGGTTTTGCTCAGGGTTTCGCGCAGCAACGCGTACACCTTGCCGCCGCGTTTGTCCGGCGCCAGGTAGTAGGGCGTGTCGATGTTCTGCAGCGGAATCTGCTCGGCGTCGACGAACGAGAAGATGTCGATGGTCTGCGTCGAAACGGGGTGCGCGGAACGGATCTCTTCCTCGCTGAGCACCACGTACCGGCCCTTTTCGTAAGCCACGCCTTTGACGATGTTTTCCTTGGTGACTTCCTTGCCGGTGACCTTGTTGATGCGTTTATAGCCCACCGGGTCCATGCTGCGGCTGTCGAGCCAGTCGAAGTCCACGCCTTGGGACGACGTCGCTGAAACCAGCGCCACGGGGATGTGTACCAGTCCAAAACTGATTGCGCCTTTCCAGATTGCCCGAGCCATGACCTGTCCTCCGAGTGATGATCAGGTGACCCGTGGCGCGGCGAGAAAGTTTCCAGTGATTGCGCGGGCTGCCAGGGTTACGGTCAAGCCGTGTTACATGTTGTTTAAGGCGCAAGGGTTAACAAATCCGAACCCACGGCGTAGCGTGGGCTCCAAGGCTCTAGTCCACGCACATCGAGAGGCATTTCTCATGAACCGGTTTCTGATTGGCATCGCCGTCCTGGC
Source organism: Pseudomonas sp. RIT-PI-o (assembly GCF_001297215.1). Classification (NCBI taxonomy): domain Bacteria; kingdom Pseudomonadati; phylum Pseudomonadota; class Gammaproteobacteria; order Pseudomonadales; family Pseudomonadaceae; genus Pseudomonas; species Pseudomonas sp. RIT-PI-o. The sequence continues at coordinate 122,304 of NZ_LHPA01000016.1, forward strand.
CCTCAGTGGCGGTCTGGTTCATGCCGACGTCGTGCTGGCGCAAAGCCCCACCGGCAATAGCAACAATCCCTACAACAGCCCGATCCGCCGGGCCAATCCCAACAGCATGCAGGGCACCCAGCCCAGCGCTCCACCCCTTCGCGGGCCGAACACCGTTCCGGTACCGCGTCAGCCGACCGTGGAAAATCGCGGCATCGGCAACGGCCAGCCGATTCGCTCGGTACCGAGCAATCCGCCGACCTTCATTCCCAACCCGCCCTCACGGGGCACCGGCAGCAACCGTTGACCGGCAGGACTGAGGTTCTGTCAGCCCTTCACACGAACATAAGGAATCGTGCATGTTGCGTAAAACCCTTCTAGCCACCTGCTGCGCCGCCGCGCTGATCAGTGCCCCGGCGTTCGCCGCCGCGCCCAAAGAGCTGAAAAGCGAACAGGGCATCCTTGAAGTCAGCACCATTGCCCAGGGCCTGGAACATCCGTGGGCGCTGGCGTTCCTGCCCGATCAGAAAGGCATGCTGGTCACCGAACGGCCGGGCCGTCTGCGCGTCGTGAGCAAGGACGGCAAATTGTCGGAGCCGATCAGCGGCGTGCCACAAGTCTGGGCCAAAGGGCAGGGCGGTCTGCTCGATGTGGTGCTGTCGCCGGACTTCAAGCAGGACCGCATGGTCTACCTGTCCTACGCAGAGGGCGGTGGCGAGGGCGGCAAGGCCGGCACCGCGGTAGGGCGCGGACGACTTTCCGATGACCTGAAGACCTTGAAAGACTTCAACGTGATCTTTCGTCAGGAACCGAAATTGTCGGTGAGCAACCATTTCGGTTCGCGCCTGGTGTTCGATCGCGACGGGTATCTGTTTATCACCCTGGGTGAAAACAATGATCGCCCGACCGCGCAGGATCTCGACAAGCTGCAGGGCAAGGTCGTACGCATCTTCCCCGACGGCAAGGTGCCGGACGATAACCCGTTCGTTGGCCAATCCGGGGTTCGGCCGGAAATCTGGTCGTACGGGCTGCGCAACCCTCAGGGCGCGGCGCTCAATCCGTGGACCGGTACGTTGTGGGAGAACGAGCACGGGCCCCGTGGCGGCGATGAAGTGAACATCATCGAGCGCGGTAAAAACTACGGCTGGCCGTTGGCGACCCACGGTATCAATTACTCGATGCAGCCGATTCCTGAGGCGAAGGGTAAAACTGCCGAAGGAACAGTCGCGCCGCATCACGTCTGGGAGAAGTCGCCCGGTGTTACGGGCATGGCGTTTTACGATGCCGATCGCTTCAAGCCTTGGCAGCACAACGCGTTTATTGGCGCATTGGTGTCTCAGGAACTGATTCGCCTGCAGTTCGATGGCGACAAGGTCGTGCATGAGGAGCGTCTGCTGGGTGAGTTGAATCAGCGCATCCGTGATGTGCGCCAGGGACCGGATGGCTATTTGTATGTGCTGACAGATGACGAGAATGGCTCGTTGTACAGGCTGGGGTTGAAACCCTCGATCTGAGGCGTACCTGTGTAGGAGCTGCCGAAGGCTGCGATCTTTTGATCTTGATCGTTCCCACGCTCTGCGTGGGAATGCAGCCCGGGACGCTCTGCGTCCCAAAAGATCGCAGCCTTCGGCAGCTCCTACAGAATCAGTGCGCCAGGCAGTCCCGCATTTGGCCGAACCGCCACCCCATTGCCTTGTTATAGTTCGGGCCTTATTTTCCAGCCCGGTAAAGGATCACTGCCATGACTCAATACTCCGCCTTCAGCGTCGAACTGGCCGATAACATCGCCCATGTGCAGATCAATCGTCCGGAAAAGATCAACGCGATGAACGCGGCGTTCTGGAGCGAGATCGTCGAGATCTTCCATTGGATCGACGACACCGACGAAGTGCGTGTGGTGGTGCTGAGTGGCAACGGCAAACATTTTTCTTCCGGCATCGACCTGATGATGCTGGCTGGCGTGGCCAATGAACTGGGCAAGGACGTGGGCCGCAATGCACGCCTGCTGCGGCGCAAGATCCTCAACCTGCAGGCTTCGTTCAACGCCGTCGACAATTGCCGCAAACCGGTGCTGGCCGCCATTCAGGGCTACTGCCTGGGTGGGGCGATCGATCTGATTGCCGCTTGCGATATGCGTTACGCGGCTGAGGACGCGCAGTTCTCGATCAAGGAAATCGATATCGGCATGGCCGCTGACGTCGGCACGTTGCAACGGTTGCCGCGAATCATCGGAGACGGCATGCTGCGCGAACTGGCTTACACCGGTCGCACCTTTGGCGCCGAGGAAGCGCGCAGCATGGGCCTGGTCAATCGCGTCTACAGCGACAAGGACACGTTGCTCGAAGGCGTGTTCGAGATTGCCCGCGACATCGCTGCCAAGTCGCCGATTGCCGTGACCGGCACCAAGGAAATGATCAGCTACATGCGCGACCATCGCATTGACGACGGTCTCGAATACGTTGCCACCTGGAACGCCGCCATGTTGCAATCCACCGATCTGCGCGTGGCCATGGCCGCCCACATGAGCAAACAGAAACCCGAATTTCTGGATTGAGTTAACCATGATCTCTCGCTGGACCACTGCAGTACTCGACACCGATCAACCCGGCGGCTGGGCCGTGGCGCGCAGCCCGGAAGGCTTTCTGTTCGATGACAACGGCGCGCTGTTCCCGCGCGAATGGCTCAAGCGCCAGGACCTTGCGGTCCTTGCCGAGCACGGCATTGGTCATCTCGACGGCGAACCGGTGTATCTGCTGGAGTTGCGCAGTGTCAGCGATGTACCGGGTTGCGGCTGGAAAGGCCTGCGAGCGTTCATGCTCGAGGGCGATCACACGCTGTACAAAGTCCTCGGTTATGCCGCGCAGATCGGCACTTGGGCGCGCGAGCATCGCTTCTGCGGCAACTGCGGCCAGCCGATGACGCAGGTGCCGCGCGAGCGGGCGATGTATTGCCAGCCGTGCGATCTGCGCAGCTATCCGCGCATTTCACCGAGCATGATCGTGCTGATCACCCGTGGCGACGAAATCCTCTTGGCGCGCTCGCCGCGCTTCGTCACGGGGGTTTACAGCACCTTGGCCGGTTTCGCCGAGCCGGGGGAGTCGGCTGAGGATTGTCTGATTCGTGAAGTGCGCGAAGAAGTGCAGATCGAAGTGAAGAACATCCAGTACATCGGCAGCCAGTGCTGGCCGTTCCCGCATTCGATGATGCTCGGCTTCCATGCCGAATACGCCGGTGGCGAGATTGTCTGTCAGGAAGACGAGATCGAAGACGCCCAGTGGTTCAACGTCCATGAACTGCCGCCGTTGCCGGCGTCACGTTCGATAGCCCGTTACTTGATCGATGTCTACGTGGCGCGGCGCTTAGGCCACGCTGAACCAGTGCTGCCAGGCTAGGCGCACGGTCAGGCCAAGCACCACGGTGATGAATACCGGACGAATGAATTTGGCGCCGCCGCTGATTGCCGTGCGTGCGCCAAAAAAGGCCCCGACCATCACCGACAGGCCCATGCACAAGCCGATGATCCAGTCGACCTGACCGGAGAAAATGAACACCGACAGCGCCGCGATGTTGCTGACAAAGTTCATGCTCCGCGCTACGCCGCTGGCCTTGACCAGATCGATCGGGTACAGCAGCAGACTGCTCACTGTCCAGAACGCGCCCGTGCCGGGACCCGCCACGCCATCATAGAAGCCGAGGCTGAAGCCTTGGGTCGACTGCCATTTCTTTTTGATCGGTGCGTCGCTGTCCAGCGGCGCTTTCGGCGTGCCGCCAAACAACAGATACACGCCACAAGCGAATACGATCACCGGCAGCATCTTGTTCAGCCATTCGGCCGGCAGGTAATGCGCAACCACCGCACCCGTGAGCGCGCCGACCAGAGTGCCGACTATCGCGTGGGTCCACTGTCGCGGATGAAACAGTTTGCGTCTGTAGAAGGTGAAGCTGGCGGTTGCCGAGCCGAAGGTCGAACTCAGCTTGTTGGTGCCCAGCACCAGATGCGGCGGCAGGCCCGCCGTCAGCAGCGCCGGCGTGGTCAACAGACCGCCACCACCCGCGATGGCATCGATGAAACCGGCAAGGAAGGCAACGGCAGCCAGAATGGCCAAAGTGGTGAGGTCAACGCTGAGTTCGAAAGGCATGGAGTCGGCTTATTCGGCAAGGCGCAGAACGTGAGCTGCGGGGAGGGCAGTCATGTTACCTGTATCCAACTGTTGCGGCGAGCCGCAGGGCCTATTCGCGAGCAGGCTCGCTCCAACAGATGCGGTGCCGTACTCAAAATCAATATTCACCGCAAAACCATTGTAGGAGTGAGCCTGCTCGCGATGGCGGTTTGTCAGACGTGAAGACGTCACAGACATACCGCTATCGCGAGCAGGCTCACTCCTACATTGAATCGGGGTAGGCTTTAGAGGCCGAGTTCACTCAGGCCCGGATGGTCATCCGGCCGGGGGCCCAGCGGCCAGTGGAATTTGCGTTCGCTTTCCTTGATCGGCATGTCATTGATGCAGGCGTAGCGCTGGAACATCAGGCCGTTGTCATCGAACTCCCAGTTTTCGTTGCCGTACGAACGGAACCAGTTGCCGGAATCGTCGTGCCATTCATAGGCATAACGTACGGCGATACGGGTATCGGAGTAGGCCCAGAGTTCTTTGATCAAACGATAATCCAGCTCCTTCGCCCACTTGCGGGTGAGGAATGCCTTGGCCTCTTCGCGGTTGTTGGCGAACTCGGCGCGATTGCGCCATTTGGTATCGAGGGTATAGGCGAGCGAAACCTTTTCCGGATCGCGGGTGTTCCAGCCATCTTCGGCAAGGCGCACTTTTTCGATGGCTGAAGCGTGGTTGAACGGGGGCAATGGCGGACGTACCTGGGCTGCAGTCGACATGTTCAATCTCCTGATTCATTTAATGTATGAACAACAAGTCCGGCTTGTTAAGCGTTACAGGCCCAATAACTTTCGCGCCATGCATTGCGCATTATCGGCGGCACTGTGATCACCCATCACAAGCGCTACGGTAATGGCGCCTTCAATCAGAACCAGCAACTGTCTGGCCTGCAGTTGCGGATCCTCGGCGCCATATTCGGTACACAGCTCGCACACGTAGTCGAGCAGCTTCTGTTTGTGTTCTTTCGCCACCAGCCGCACCGGATCCTGGGGATCGCCGGTTTCGCCGCTGGTGTTGATAAAGGCACAGCCGCGAAAGCCATCCGAGTCGAACCAGCCCTTGAGCACGGTAAACAGGTTGATCAGGCGCTCGGCCGGGGTTGCAGCTTGGTCGACAGCGTTTCTGAACCAGCTCATCCAGCGTATGTCGCGTCGCTGAAGGGCCGCGACCACCAGCGCGTCCTTGTCGGCAAAGTAACGGTAGATGCTTTTTCTGGAGACGCCGGCGGTTTTCACCAGGAGATCCATGCTGGTGGCAGCGATGCCACTTTTGTAGATCAACTTTTCGGTGACATCCAGAATGATGTCGCGTGTGTCGCTGCTGATTGATTCGTTCATGTGGCGAACAGTAGAACGGATGTTCTCCTTGGTCAAGGGGATATGTATTGCGTCTGTGAAATCGCTTTCGCGAGCAGGCTCGCTCCCACAGGGGAATGCATTTCAACCGACACTGACAAGACCCGGCGCAGACGATGGTGTAAGCTCTCAAACTCTTCGGAATCGAACCTTGCGAGCCTTATGCCGTTGCTTTTCAAACGTTCTCTGCTGCCCAAACTGCGCAGCTTCGCGCTGACCGCCGAGGCGGTGAGCATTCTGTCCAGTGCTGCCGAATTCCGACGCTGCCTGCTCGAGCAAATCGCCGCAGCGACCCAGCGCATCTACATCGTCGCGCTGTATTTGCAGCAGGACGAAGCCGGCCAGGAAATCCTCGATGCCCTGCACGCTGCCAAACTCAAGCGTCCCGAGCTGGAAATTGCCGTCGTGGTTGACTGGTTGCGCGCCCAGCGCGGTCTGATCGGCGCGGGCAAGCAGCCTGGCAACGCTGCCTGGTATCAGGACATGACCCGCACGCATCAGAGCGAAGTGCCGATCTACGGCGTGCCGGTGCAGACCCGCGAGCTGTTCGGCGTGCTGCACCTCAAAGGCTTCGTCATCGATGACAACGTGGTCTACAGCGGCGCCAGCCTGAACAATGTCTACCTGCACAAACTCGACAAATACCGCTTCGACCGTTACCACGTGCTGCACAGTCGCGAGCTCGCGGATTCGATGCATCATCTGGTCAAGCATGGCCTGATCGAATCGAAAGCCGTGCATCGCCTCGACCTGCCGAACCTGCCGAGCACGCGCAGCCTGCGCAACGACATCGGCGACCTGCGCAGTCGCCTCAAGTACGCGACCTACGATACCGGCGCCGGCAGCACCAGCAGAGAAGGGCTGTCGGTCACGCCACTGCTCGGCGTCGGCAAGAACAATCCGCTGAACCGGGCGATCCTCGAACTGATCGCCAGCGCACAAAAGCAGCTGACCATCTGCACGCCGTACTTCAACCTGCCGCTGGGTGTGATCCGCGAGATCAACCGTGCGCTGGCCCGCGGCGTGAAGATCGATATCGTGGTCGGCGACAAGACCGCCAATGACTTCTACATTCCGCCGAGCGAGCCGTTCAAGGTGATCGCCGCGCTGCCGTATCTGTACGAGATCAGCCTGCGCCGCTTCGCCAAACGCCACCAGCACAGCATCGACAGCGGCCAGCTGAACCTGCATTTGTGGCGCGATGGCGACAACACTTATCACCTCAAGGGCATGTGGATCGATCAGCGCTACACCTTGCTGACCGGCAACAACCTCAATCCGCGGGCGTTCCGCCTGGATCTGGAAAACGCGCTGCTGATCGATGATCCGCAAGGCGAATGGCTGGAGCCCCGGGCGAAAGAGCTGGAGAACATCTTCCGCCATACCACGCGGATCGACAGCTTCCAGACCCTGGAGACACTGCCGGATTACCCGGCAGGGGTGGCGAAGTTTCTCAAGCGGGTGAGTCGGGTGAGGATTGAGCGGTTGCTCTATCGGATTCTCTAGGGTTTGGTATTTGTAGTGTGGCGAAAACCGCTATCGCGAGCAGGCTCACTCCTGCAGGGGAACGCATTCCAATTGTAGGAGTGAGCCTGCTCGCGATAGGGCCCTGACAGGCGCTGAAGATTCAGTTCAGACCCAACTTCCCGCGCATCATCGACAAATCCTCCGCCAATGTATTCACCGGCCCGACCAGCGCCTTACGGTCGTTGTCCTTCACTTTGTCGTAGGTTTCAAAGCCGCCATCCGCGGTCTTGTACTTGGCGAGGATCTTGTCGACCGTGGCGAAGTTCTTGTCGACTTTCGCTACAAATGCCTTGTCCTGCTGTTCGACCTGCGAACGGAACAGATCGACGATCTTCTTCGCGCCGTCGATATTGCCCTGGAAGTCGTACAGGTCAGTGTGGCTGTAGCGATCTTCCTCGCCGGACACCTTCGTCGCCGCGACTTCTTCCAGTAGCGCAGCAGCGCCACCGACGACTTTCTCCGGCGGGAAGGTCAGGCCGGCGACACGGGTTTGCAGGTCCTGCACGTCTTTGTTCAAACCGTCGGCCAGTGCATCCAGACCCTGGGTGGATTTCTCCGCGAACAGCGAATATTCGATCCGGTGGAAACCGGTGAAATCTTCAGCCTTCACGCCTTTCTCGTGATCATCGACCCGCGAGTCGATGGACGCATCGAGATCGCTGAACAGTTCTGCAATCGGCTCTATCGACTCGTAATAAACCCGCGTCGGCGCGTAGAGCTTCTGCGCGGTGGCGAGATCGCCTTTCTTCACCGCGTCGGTGAACTGCTGAGTGTGGCTGGCCAGCTCATCGAGCTTCTCCGTGACGTAAATCTTGTAGTCCGACACCGGCCCCACCAGATCCAGCGGCGCAGTCGCGGCGAACGCCGACAGCGGGGTGTTGAGCAAACCAAGGGTCAGCAATAACGCGAGTGGCGTCTTTTTCATGGGGCGGCTCCAGTGTCGGTTGGGTGTCATGCGGTTTTGTTGTGGGATGTGGCAGCCAGTAACGAGCGACCGATGAAGTCGTCATCGCCGGTGACGCCGGGCAGGGTGAAGAAGTAACCGCCGCCGACCGGTTTGAGGTATTCCTCGAGCGGCTCGCCGTTGAGGCGGGTCTGCACGGTGATAAAGCCTTGTTCCAGGTCGGCCTGGTAGCAGATGAACAGCAGGCCCATGTCGAGCTGACCGTTCTTGTTGACGCCGTTGGAATAGTTGAAAGGTCGGCGCAGGATGAGGTTGGCCTGGGTCGCGGCGGTGCGCGGATTGGCCAGCCGAATGTGCGCGTCGAGTCTGGTCAGCTTGCCGGCCGGATCCTTGCTGTAATCCGGCACTTCGCTTTCCGTGTGGCCACCGATGGGCGCGCCGCTGCTCTTGACCCGGCCGAGAATGCTTTCCTGCTCCTGCAAAGGCGTGCGATCCCAGCGTTCGACAAAGTTGCGGATGATGCGCACCGCTTGATAACTGCCATGGGCAGCCCACGCCGGCTCATCACTGCCCGGTTGCACCCAGACGATGCGGTCCATGGCCTTGGCGTCGTTGGAATCGGGGTTGGCCGAGCCATCGCGAAAACCCAGGAAGTTGCGCGCCGACTGCGCCGGTACGCCGGGTTTGGCCGGGGCTTGCGGCGGTACGCTGCCTTCCTGTTTCCAGCGCACCAGCAGCAGATCGGGGAGGTTCTTGACGATGTCGCGCAGGGCGTGAATGTTGGTGTCGGCGGTGTTGGCGCAGAACTGCAGGCTCAGGTCGCCATGGCAGCAATCGGCATCCAGCGCATCGTTGGGGAAACCGACCATGCGTTGCAGGCGCTTGGGTTTCGCCGCTGCCAGACCGAAGCGCTCGTCGAACAGCGAATCACCGACGGACACAGTGATGGTCAGGTTGTCCGGGGTGACCACCGGGCCGAGGATGCCGGAATCCGGCGGCGGCAGTTTCGGATCAATCTGCGCCACCGGGCCGCCCTTCATCAAAAACGCGATGCGTTCGTTCAGTGTGCGGAACAGTCGCTCGAGATCTTCGCGATCGGTCGCCAGCACATCGAACGCCACCAGCATGCCCGAGGCCGGGCGCGGGGTCACGATGCCGGTCTGGTGCACGCCGTGGAAATCGTGGCGGTCTTCGGTCTTGTCGCTGCTCGGCGCTTCGGTGACTTGTGCCGGCGCTGCGGCCATGGCCGGGCAGCTCAGGGCTGATCCGGCGAGGGCGACACCGGCGGCGCCCATGCCCATCAGCACGCGGCGCCGTTGCAGGTTGAGAGGTTCTGAATCGTTCATCGGGTGGTCTTCTGCTTACAGGCCGGAAAGGCCGAGGGCGGGGTCGATGCCATCCAGTGCCGTGGCCAGAGCCTTGGCTTTGGCGGCGATCTGCTGGCGTTGCGCGGAGGTCACGGCGTCGTAACTGACGTAGCCGTCGGCGGATTTCAGTGCGTCGAGCTGGCTGTCAAAGTCGCCCAACGCCTGGTCGACTTTCGCCAACACATCTGCCGCGGATTTGCTCAGCATCGGCCGCAACAGGTCGACGACTTTGTGCGCGGTTTGCCCGTTGGCGGCGAAACCGTTGAGATCGCTGTGGCTGTAGCGTTCTTCTTCGCCGCTCCCAGCACGCACGTCGGCGAGGCTGTTGAGGTTGCGCATGACGATGCTCACCAGTTGCTCCGGCGGCAGCGACTGCGCGAGCAACTGCTGCTTGAGCGTGGTGACGTCAGCGAGCAGGCGCTGGGCAATCGGCGCAACGTCGTCGAGTGTGCGCTGCTGGAACAGGGCATATTCGAGTCGATGGAAACCGACAAAGCCCGGATCCTGCTCGCGCTTTTCGAAATAATCCGCGCGGGCATTGATGTGATTGTCCAGCTCGGCCAGACGCTGCGCCGCCGGCGCCAGACGCTGATAAGCAGCACGCGCCGGCAGGTACGCGGCTTGCGCCTGAGCAAGATCGCCACTGGCTATAGCCTGATCCAGGGCTGTCACCGCTTTGATCAAGGCACTGCCCTGAACGGCCAGATACACGCGAAATTCCGACAACGGCCCGACGAACGCCACCATCGACGGTTTGGCCTTGGCGGCGGCGTCGGAAGCGGCCGTCGGCGTCACGTGCAAAGTGCCGCGCGGGTTACTGAGCAAGCCGCAGGTGATCGCGTAGTCGCCCGGTTGCAGGTTGGCGTTGATCACCTGGCTCAGCCCTGGCGCGATGTTTTCCCGTTCTTCGACCACCAGCACACCGTCGAGAATTTCCCACTCGACCGCACGCTCGGAGCGGTTGACGATGCGGAAACTGGCGCGGCCGGCCGGCACGGTCAGCGCATTCGGCTCGCAACTGTGCGGGTGGATGTTGACGACGATTTCGTCGTGGTTGTGCTGACGCTTGGCGGCGGCCATGTTCGAGGCGTACCAGAACAGCCCGCCGGCGCCGATCATCAGCACTACCGAGCCGGCCAGCGCCCAACGCAAGGCACGCGGCGGCGAGGCCTGAGGGATTTGATTGTCAGACATGGGTGGCCTTATTGGCTGGAAACGGAAGTCGTTGACGGCGCTTGGCGCGGCGCGGGCATAAAAAACATCACCAGCGCCAGCAGCAGATAAATCAGGTAAGCGCCGAGGGTGCTGACGGTCGGCGCATCCTGATAACCGAACATGCCGGCCAGCACCGAGCCCAGCGGGCCGTCCATCGGTAGCGTCGCGCTGAAGTCGAACAGCACCGTTTGCAGGTGATTCCACAACCCGGCTTCATGCAGCGCCTGCACCGAGTTGGCGAGGATCCCGGCTGCGACCACGAGGATGAACAAACCGGTCCACTTGAAGAACGCCGACAGATTCAGGCGCATGCTGCCGCTGTAGATCAGGAAACCGACGATCACCGCCAGGATCAGGCCGAGCAGGGCGCCAATCGGCGCGCCCGGGCCCTCGCTCTGCTGGAACACCGCAAGCAGGAAAAACACCGTTTCCAGGCCTTCGCGAGCGACAGCGAAAAAGACCATGGCAATCAGCGCAATCACCTGATGCCGGGACGCCGTCAGCGCCTGGTCCAGTGAGGCTTGCAGCGAATGCTTGATCGACCGCGCGACCTTGCGCATCCAGAACACCATCGAACTGAGAATGCCCACCGCGACCAGGCCAACCACGCCCTCGAACAGCTCCTGCTGCTTCTGCGGGAATTCGGCACTGACCAGTTCCAGGCCACCACCGACCAGCAGGGCGAGGGCGGCAGCGAGGAAAACGCCGATCCATACGGCGGGCATCCACTGACCGCGGCCGGTCTGTTGCAGGTAACTGGCAATGATGCCGACGATGAGCGCGGCCTCGATGCCTTCGCGCAACATGATCAAAAAGGGAACGAGCATTTGGTAGCCACAGCGATTTAGTTAGGTGGCTAAGTTGTAACATAATGACACTCATTCCCAAATGGCATTCATTGACATTTAGCTGAACCTCAGCTGAACGAAACACGCAACCCTGTAGGAGTGAGCCTGCTCGCGATAGCGGTCTGTCAGCCAAGGAGATGTGACTGATAGACCGCTATCGCGAGCAGGCTCACTCCTACAAGGGATTTGTATTGGGTCAGAGAGGCTGGGTTAAGATGCCCATCACCCAAAAAACAACAAGGCTTACCTCGCTCCATGGCGGACAAAGACACCATTGCCATTCCACTGGTGCGCGAAGCACTGCTGCAGAGTTGTGCTCCGGGCGCGGCCACGGATGAGGCGTTGAGCAAGGTCGGCATCGCTCCGGCTCTGTTGGCATCCGACGCGGGCAGGGTGCCGGCCTCGCAATACGCCAAACTCTGGCGCCTGTTGGCCCGGCGCGGTGATGACGAGTTCTTCGGCATGGACCCGCGCAAGCTCAAGTCCGGCAGCCTGGCATTCCTGTGTCGCAGCGCCATGGCGCAACCGACGCTGGCGGCAGCGCTGGACACCGGCCTGAATTTCCTTTCGCTGATGCTCGAACGCCTGCCGGCGCAACTGGTGCATCAGCAGAGCCTCGCCGAAATCGTCCTGCTCGAAGACGATGCCGAACCGCGCCGTGCGTTCACCTATTTCACTTACTGGATGATCGTGCACGGCGTAGCGTGCTGGCTGGCCGGGCGGCGGATTCCGATTCTGGCGATCGAACTGCGCTGCGCCGAACCGGATTTCACCGACGACTACCGGGTGATGTTTTCGGAGAACCTGCGTTTCGAACGTCCGCGTACGCGGATGATTTTTTCCGCCGACTGCCTCGACCTGCCGGTCAAGCGCAGCGCCGAAGAGCTGAAGCGCTTTCTCGCCCAGGCGCCGGCGAACATTCTGGTCAAGTACCGCGACCCGGACAGCCTGGCGAGCCGGATCAAGCAGGATCTGCGGCAACTGCCCGCCGAGCAGTGGCCGGAAACCGAGGCCTTGGCCCAGCAACTGTGCATGTCCGCCTCGACGTTGCGCCGGCGTCTGGCCGAGGAAGGGCAGACTTATCAGGGGCTCAAGGACAGTGTGCGCAAGGAACTGGCAATCACCTGGCTGGCAGAGCCTTCGATCAGTTTTGTCGAGATCGCCACCCGACTGGGCTTTGCTGATGCCAGCTCGTTCTACAAGGCGTTTCGCAAGTGGTCCGGGTCGAACCCGGGGCATTACCGCACGCTGATCCTGAATGAGGTTGTCTGACCCGACGCCTTCGCGAGCAGGCTCGCTCCCACACTTTGAAATGCGTTCCCCCGTAGGAGCTGCCGAAGGCTGCGATCTTTTGATCTTGATGGTGAAAATCAAGATCAACAGATCGCAGCCTCGTTGCACTCGTCAGCTCCTACAGGGGATGCGGCGCCAATCCGTTGGCCAAACCAGTCAGCCACTTTGATAATTTTGACCATTGCCCCAGGTCCCGCACGGCGCGACTATCCCTGTGTTGTTTACGGTTCCCAGCCTAATAAAAACACCGAGGGATTCTGGCAATGCGCGATTACTTGTCTGCCACGCAACAGTTCGATTATCAGCACATCGTCAATGCGTCGCTCAGCGGCACGCTGGCGGCGCTCAATGCCTGCGTCGAGTGTTGCGACCGCCACGCCTTGCCCGGTCGCATTGCCTTGTTCTGGGAAGGTCGCGACGGCAGTAGCGCGACCTACACCTTCACTGACCTGCAAGACAAAGCCGCGCGTTTTGCCAATTTCCTTCTCGCCCAAGGCGTGCAAAAGGGCGATAAAGTCGCCGGGCTGCTGCCACGCAACGTCGAATTACTGGTCACCGTTCTTGCCACCTGGCGCATCGGCGCGGTGTATCAGCCGCTGTTCACCGCGTTCGGTCCCAAAGCCCTTGAACATCGCTTGAACAGTTCCGGGGCGAAGGTTGTGGTGACCGATGCGGTCAATCGGCCAAAGCTCAATGAAGTCAGCGCATGCCCGACCATCATCACGGTTGGCGGCGTGAAAGGTCAGGGCATTGTCCGTGGTGATTTCAGTTTCTGGGCCGAGCTGAGCAACTATCCCAATGTCTGCGCACCGGTGCTGCTGACCGGTGAAGACCCGTTCCTGCTGATGTTCACTTCAGGCACTACGGGGCCGGCGAAAGCGCTGTCGGTGCCGCTCAAAGCGATCGTCGCGTTCCAGAGCTACACCCGCGATGCGGTGGACCTGCGTCCTGAAGATGCGTTCTGGAACGTCGCTGATCCGGGCTGGGCCTATGGCATTTATTTCGGTGTGACCGGGCCGTTGGCGCTGGGTCACCCGATCACCTTCTACGATGGCCCGTTCACCCTCGAAAGCACCTGCCGGGTGATCAACAAATACGCCATCAGCAACCTCACCGGCTCGCCCACTGCCTATCGCCTGCTGATTGCCGGGGGAGAGGAGTTCGCCAGATCGATCAAGGGCAAGCTGCGCATCGTCAGCAGCGCCGGTGAACCGCTGAATCCGGAAGTGATCCGCTGGTTCGCTGACAACCTCGACGTGGTCATCCACGACCACTACGGCCAGACCGAACTGGGCATGGTGCTGTGCAACCATCACGGCCTCGGGCACCCCGTCCATGTTGGCGCTGCCGGTTTCGCTTCGCCCGGCCACCGCATCGTCGTGCTCGATGAGCAGTACAACGAGCTGGGCGTCGGCCAGCCCGGCATTCTCGCCATCGACCGGGCGAAATCGCCGATGTGCTGGTTCGGTGGCTACGAAGGCGCGCCGACCAAGGCCTTCGTCGGCGACTACTACCTGAGCGGCGACACCGTCGAATGGAACCCCGACGGCAGCATCAGCTTCGTCGGCCGCAGCGATGACGTGATCACCACCTCGGGCTACCGCGTCGGCCCGTTCGATGTGGAAAGTGCGCTGATCGAACACCCGGCCGTGGTCGAAGCGGCGGTCGTCGGCAAGCCCGACCCGGAACGCACCGAACTGGTCAAAGCCTTCGTCGTGCTGAGTGCGCAGTACCGCGCCGCGCCGGAGTTGGCCGAAGAGCTGCGCCAACATGTGCGCAAGCGTCTGGCCGCGCATTCGTACCCGCGTGAAATCGAATTTGTCAGCGAATTGCCCAAGACCCCGAGCGGCAAATTGCAGCGCTTTATCTTGCGCAACCAGGAAATCGCCAAGGCTCAAGAGGCCGCGGCGCACAACGTTTCAGCTTGAATCCAAGGAAACACTGTCATGCAGATCGAGAACAAGGTTTTTATCGTCACCGGCGGCGCGTCAGGCCTCGGTGCTGCCAGCGCTGAATTGCTGGTCAGTGCCGGCGCAAAAGTCATGCTGGTCGACATGAACGCCGAAGCCGTCGCCGCTCAGGCCGAGCGCCTCGGTGCGCAGAGCGTCGTCGCCGATATCAGCAACGAAGCCGCCGCCGAAGCTGCTGTGCAGGCGACCATAGCCGCATTTGGCAGCCTCAACGGCCTGATCAACTGCGCCGGCATCGTTCGCGGCGAGAAGATCCTCGGCAAGAACGGCCCGCACGCCCTGAGCAGTTTTGCCCAAGTGATCAACGTCAACCTGATCGGCAGCTTCAACATGCTGCGTCTGGCCGCGGCGGCCATTGCCGAGAGCGAAGCCAATGCTGACGGCGAGCGGGGGGTGATCATCAACACTGCCTCGGTCGCAGCATTCGATGGCCAGATCGGCCAGGCTGCGTACTCGGCGTCGAAAGGTGCGATCGCCAGCCTGACCCTGCCCGCCGCCCGCGAACTGGCGCGCTTCGGCATTCGCGTGATGACCATCGCACCGGGCATCTTCGAAACGCCGATGATGGCCGGCATGACCCCGGAAGTGCGCGACTCATTGGCCGCCGGCGTGCCGTTTCCCCCGCGTCTGGGCAAGCCCGCCGAATATGCCGCGCTGGTACGCCACATCATTGAAAACAGCATGCTCAACGGCGAGGTGATCCGTCTCGACGGCGCCTTGCGTATGGCCGCCAAGTAAAGAGGAATCCGTCATGACTATGTCCAACGATCCGATTGTTATCGTCAGCGCCGTCCGCACACCGATGGGCGGCTTTCAGGGCGAACTGAAAAGCCTCACTGCACCGCAACTTGGCGCGGCGGCAATCAAGGCGGCGGTCGAACGCGCCGGTGTCGCCAGTGATGCGGTTGATGAAGTGCTGTTCGGCTGCGTACTGCCGGCGGGCCTCGGCCAAGCGCCGGCACGCCAGGCTGCGCTGGGCGCCGGGCTGGATAAATCGACGCGCTGCACCACGGTCAACAAGATGTGCGGCTCGGGCATGCAGACCACCATCATGGCCCACGACATGCTGCTCGCTGGCAGTGCCGATGTGGTGATTGCCGGTGGCATGGAAAGCATGTCCAACTCGCCGTACCTGCTCGATCGTGCCCGCGCCGGTTATCGCATGGGCCATGGCCGCGTGCTCGATTCGATGTTCCTCGACGGCCTCGAAGACGCCTACGACAAGGGCCGGCTGATGGGTACCTTCGCCGAGGATTGCGCCGAGACCAACGGCTTTAGCCGCGAAGCGCAGGACGCTTTCGCCATCGCCTCGACCACCCGCGCACAACAGGCGATCAAGGACGGCAGCTTCCAGGACGAAATCGTCCCGCTGACCGTCACCGTCGGCAAAGAACAGGTGGTGATCAGTAACGACGAGCAACCGCCGAAAGCCAAACTCGACAAGGTCGGCTCGCTGAAACCGGCGTTCCGCGAAGGCGGCACGGTCACGGCGGCCAACTCCAGCTCAATCTCCGACGGCGCGGCGGCACTGGTGCTGATGCGCCAATCCCACGCGCAGCAACTGGGCCTCAAGCCGCTGGCGGTGATTCACGGCCATTCGGCGTTTGCCGACACCCCGGGCCTGTTTCCCACCGCACCGATTGGCGCGATCAAGAAACTGGTGAAGAAAACCGGCTGGGCACTGGATCAGGTGGATCTGTTTGAAGTCAACGAAGCGTTCGCGGTGGTCGGCATGGCGGCGATGACGCATCTGGAGATTCCCCACGACAAGCTCAACGTGCATGGCGGCGCCTGTGCGCTGGGTCACCCGATCGGCGCCTCGGGCGCGCGGATTCTGGTGACGCTGCTGGCGGCACTGCGGCAGAAACAGCTCAAACGCGGGATTGCAGCCATCTGCATTGGCGGCGGCGAAGCCACGGCCATGGCTGTGGAGTGCGTTTACTGAAGGCATCCCCGATCAACTGTGGGAGCGAGCCTGCCCGCGAAAACGTCGTTTCAGCCGGAACATGCGTGACTGACACACCGCTTTCGCGAGCAGGCTCGCTCCCACAGAGTTCTATGTCGTACCCAGATTTGAAGGAATCACCATGATCCCCAACGAAGACCAACATCAGATCCGCGACATGGCCCGGCAGTTTGCCGAGGAGCGGCTCAAACCGTTCGCTGCCGAGTGGGATCGCGAGCACCGTTTCCCCAAGGAAGCCATCGCCGAGATGGCCGGACTGGGCTTCTTCGGCATGCTCGTACCGGAGCAGTGGGGCGGTTGTGACACCGGCTATCTGGCCTACGCCATGGCCCTGGAAGAAATCGCCGCCGGCGACGGTGCCTGCTCGACGATCATGAGCGTGCACAACTCGGTCGGCTGCGTGCCGATTCTCAAGTTCGGCAATGACGACCAGCGCGAGCGCTTCCTCAAACCGCTGGCCAGCGGCGCCATGCTCGGTGCCTTTGCATTGACCGAACCGCAGGCCGGTTCCGACGCCAGCAGCCTGAAGACCCGCGCGCGGCTGGAAGGCGATCACTACGTGTTGAATGGCTGCAAACAGTTCATCACCTCCGGGCAGAACGCCGGTGTCGTGATCGTGTTTGCCGTGACCGACCCGAGCGCCGGCAAACGCGGGATCAGCGCGTTTATCGTGCCGACCGACTCGCTTGGCTACAAGGTTGCGCGGGTCGAAGACAAGCTCGGCCAACACGCCACCGACACCTGCCAGATCCTCTTCGAAGATGTGAAAGTGCCGGTCGCCAACCGCCTCGGCGAGGAGGGCGAGGGCTACAGGATCGCCCTGGCCAACCTCGAAGGCGGCCGCGTCGGCATCGCCTCGCAAGCCGTCGGCATGGCCCGTGCCGCCTTCGAGGCCGCCCGTGATTACGCCCGCGAGCGTGACACCTTCGGCAAGCCAATCATCGAGCATCAGGCCGTGGCATTCCGCCTGGCGGACATGGCCACGCAAATTGCCGTCGCCCGGCAAATGGTGCATTACGCAGCGGCCTTGCGTGACAGCGGCCAGCCGGCGCTGGTCGAGGCGTCGATGGCCAAGCTGTTCGCCTCGGAAATGGCCGAGAAGGTCTGCTCCATGGCCTTGCAAACCCTCGGCGGTTACGGTTACCTCAACGACTTCCCGCTGGAACGCATCTACCGCGACGTGCGCGTCTGCCAGATCTACGAAGGCACCAGCGACATTCAGCGCATGGTTATTTCGCGCAATCTCTGACAAGGAATTTTCTTCATGACTTACGAAACGATTCTGCTGGAAACCCGCGACCGCGTCGGCCTGATCACCCTCAACCGGCCGCAGGCGCTGAATGCGCTGAACGCGCAACTGGTCAGCGAAGTGAACCACGCCCTCGATACGCTGGAAGCCGATGTGCACATCGGCTGCATCGTCCTCACCGGCTCGAAAAAAGCCTTTGCCGCCGGCGCCGACATCAAGGAAATGGCCGAGCTGACCTATCCGCAGATCTACATGGACGATCTCTTCAGCGACAGCGATCGCGTCGCCAACCGGCGCAAGCCGATCATCGCCGCTGTCAACGGTTTCGCCCTTGGCGGCGGCTGTGAACTGGCGCTGATGTGCGACTTCATTCTGGCTGGCGACAATGCCAGATTCGGCCAGCCGGAGATCAACCTCGGCGTGCTGCCAGGCATGGGCGGCACCCAGCGCCTGACCCGCGCGGTGGGCAAGGCCAAGGCCATGGAAATGTGCCTGAGCGGGCGCATGATCGACGCGGTGGAAGCCGAGCGCTGCGGCATCGTCGCGCGAATCGTGCCGAGTGATGAACTGCTTGATGAGGCGCTGAAAGTCGCAGCAGTGATCGCCGGCAAATCGCTGCCGATTGCGATGATGATCAAGGAGAGCGTCAACCGCGCGTTCGAGGTCAACCTGACGGAGGGCGTGCGTTTCGAGCGCCGGGTGTTCCATGCGGCGTTTGCGACGCAGGATCAGAAGGAAGGGATGGCGGCGTTTATTGCCAAGCGTGAGGCTGCATTCCAGGGCAAGTGATGGGCTGTCCGGGCTGGCGCTTTCGCGAGCAGGCTCGCTCCCACAGGGAGCTCCACCGTCCAGTGTGGGAGCGAGCCTGCTCGCGAAGCTTTTAAAGGCCCACTCACTAGCACTGCTGGATGTGATGGGTCAGAAAACCTGGCCGATGGGTGAAGACCCGGTCAACGCCGCCATCCTCAAGATCGCCACCAACATGATGCTGATCAGCGCCATCGAAGCCACCGGCGAAGCAATGGCGTTGACCCAGAGTTATGGCGTGGGCAATAGCGATTTCGTCGAGTTCATTACCAACACGCTGTTCGCGGCACCGGCCTATAAGGTCTACGGACCGAAGATCGCCGCGCGGGAGACGGAGGGGGCTGGGTTTACCTTGCGTCTGGGTTTGAAGGATGTTGGCCTGGCGCTGAAGGCCGGCGAGCCGAATCATGTGCCGTTGCCGGTGGCCAGCGTGTTGCGCGATAACTTGCTGGATGCGGTGGCGTTGGGCGAGGGGGAAAGTGATCTGGCGGCGTTGGGGGTGAGGGCGATTCGGCGTTCGGGGCAGGAATAATGTGTGAAACCCTCAAAAGCCCCTCACCCTAGCCCTCTCCCGGAGGGAGAGGGGACTGACCGCGCGATATTGGCGAATTACGCCGACCTGAAAGGTTGTCGCTGAATTCGTAACCGACTCGGTCTGCTCCCTCTCCCTGGGGAGAGGGGACTGACCGGGCGATATTGGCGAATTACGCCGACCTGAAAGGTTGTCGCTGAATCCGTAACCGACTGGGTCTGCTCCCTCTCCCTGGGGAGAGGGGACTGACCGCGCGATATTGGCGAATTACGTCGACCTGAAAGTTTGTCGCTGAATCCGTAACCGACTCGGTCTGCTCCCTCTCCCTGGGGAGAGGGGACTGACCGCGCGATATTGGCGAATTACCCCTACCTGAAAGGTTGTCGCTGAATCTGTAACCGACTCGGTCTGCTCCCTCTCCCTGGGGAGAGGGCTGGGGTGAGGGGAAGGGGGGCGACACCATCACAACTGGTAGTTCTTCAGATCCCGCGCAATCACCATCCGCTGTATCTCGCTCGACCCTTCATAAATCTGGGTAATGCGCGCATCGCGGTAGTATTTCTCGACCGGGTAATCCTCCAGGTAGCCATAGCCGCCATGAATCTGAATCGCCGACGAACACACTTTCTCAGCCATTTCCGAGGCAAACAGCTTGGCCTGTGATGCCTCGGACAAGCACGGTTTGCCCGCCGTGCGCAGCCGCGCTGCATGCAGGATCAGCAACCGCGCGGCATTGATCTGCATGTGCATGTCAGCGAGCAGATTGGCAATGCTCTGGTGCTCGATGATTGGCTTGTCGAATTGCACGCGATCCTTCGAATAGGCCAGCGCCGCTTCAAACGCCGCCCGGGCAATGCCCAATGCCTGTGCCGCGATGCCGATGCGTCCGCCTTCAAGGTTGGACAGGGCAATGGCCAGGCCTTTGCCACGCTCGCCGAGCAGGTTGGCCTCGGGGATGCTGCAGTTGTTCAGCGTCACCGCGCAGGTGTCGGAAGCGCGAATGCCCATTTTGTGTTCGGTGCGATCGACGATGAAACCCGGCGTATCGGTCGGCACCAGAAACGCCGAAAGGCCTTTCTTGCCCAAATCCGGGTCGGTCACCGCAAACACGATCGCCAGTTTCGCCCGTTTGCCGTTGCTGACAAATTGCTTGGCGCCGTTGATCACCCATTGGCCGTCGCGCAGTTCGGCGCGGGTGCGCAGGTTGTGCGCTTCAGAGCCGGCCTGGGGTTCGGTCAGGCAGAAGCAACCGATGGTTTGCCCGCTGGCCAGATCGGCCAGCCAGGTCTGCTTCTGTTCGTCACTGCCGTAGTTGAGCACCGGGCCGCAGCCGACCGAGTTGTGAATGCTCATGAACGCACCGGTCGCGCCGTCACCGGCGGAGATTTCCTCGACGGCCAGCGCATAGGCGACGTAATCGACGTAAGTGCCGCCCCATGCCTCAGGCACGACCATGCCGAGCAAGCCCAGCTCGCCCATCTTCGCCACCAGGGCGTCGTCGATCCAGCCGGCCTTTTCCCAGGCCTGGGCATGGGGCGCGATCTCGCCGCGGGCAAAATCCCGGGCCATGTCGCGGATCATCACTTGTTCTTCAGTCAGTTCGAGATCGTGCATGGCTCAGCTCCCGCTCTCATCAAAACCATGGAAGAAACTCGCCACCTGCGCAGCGTCCAGCCCAGCGACGGTCGGCGGGTTCCAGCGCGGTGACTTGTCCTTGTCGATCAGCAGGGCGCGTACGCCCTCGATCAGATCGCCCCGGGCAAACCACTGGCGGTCCAGGTGCAGTTCCAGAGCAAAGCAGTGCTCCAGGCTCAAGTGCCTGCCGCGACGGAGCATTTCCAGGGTCACGGCCATGGCCAGCGGCGAGCGGGTTTCCAGCAGATCTGCCGTGGTCAGCGCCCATTCATGGCTGTCGGCGACGGTGACGGCGCGCAATTGCTCGATCATGCTCGGCACGTCGGGCAGCGCAAAGAAGTGGTCGATGGCCGGGCGCAAGGCTTCGAGCGGCGCATCGGGCAGGGTTTGCACGGCGTGCCTGGCGAGCAGATTCTGCAGCGACTTGAGCGGTGTGTCCTGCCATTCCATCTGGTCGAGCTTTTCATCGAGCAGGGCCAGTTTGCTGCTGTCCAGATACCAGTCGGCGAGGCCGCAATACAGCGCATCGGCAGCGCGAATCTGCACGCCGCTGACGCCCAGATAAATCCCCAGCTCACCGGGAATGCGCGGCAGGAAATAACTGCCGCCGACATCAGGGAAATAACCGATGGCCACTTCCGGCATCGCCAGACGGCTCTTCTCGGTGACTACGCGCAGATCGGCGCCTTGCACCAGGCCCATGCCGCCGCCGAGGACAAAACCGTCCATCAAGGCCAGCACCGGTTTGCGGTAGTGATGAATCGTCAGGTCGAGGGCGTATTCCTCGACGAAGAAATCTTCGTGCAGCGTGTCGCCGCTCTTGTAACTGTCGTACAGCGAACGAATATCACCGCCGGCGCAGAAGGCCTTTTCACCGGCACCGCGCAATACCACGGCGTGGACTTCGGCGTCAGACGCCCAGGCATCGAGCTGCTGTTGCAGCAGACGCACCATGTCGAGGGTGATTGCATTGAGGCCCGCAGGGCGGTTGAGGGTCAGGTGGCCGATGTGGTTGCGCACCTCGGCCAGCACATCGTTTTGCATGGCATCCATGGACGGGGTCCGCCGGGATGAAGCCTGAGCTGTCATCAGTAACTCCCTGCTTTTATTGTCTTTATTCGAAAAGCCCGCGCGCGGGCGTTAGCGGATCGTAACAGTGCAAATTTGCCGTGTACAACGGGGATATCTGCAGGGGGAATCTGCGTTTTTACATGCCTCGAAATTGCGCGGTTATCTGAAGGTTTCGCTGATGCTACGGCGTTTGGCGTGCAGCTCGCTGGCGTGGATCAGGCGTTCGAGGTCTTCGGGGGTGACGTCGATGAAAGCCTCCATGTCCGCCAGCGCCCGTTTCAGGTCTTCGGCGGTGATCGCCTGGCTGTCGACCGGGACCACTGGCGGGGCCGGATCGGCGGGGCGTTTCGGGTAGCGGATGCGGGTCAGGTTGTTGTAGGCCAAGGCGCTGGCGAGCATGCACAGGGCACCGAGCATCACCGGTTCCATGGCTTTCCAGTCCATGGCGATGGTCGCCGGATCGGCCAGCACCAGCGTCAACGCCAAGGCCCCGGCCGGTGGATGCAGACAACGCAGCCAGCACATCAGGATCACCGCCATGCCGGCGGCGAGGCAGGCGCTGCCCAGCGTTCGGCCGAGCACGTGGGCCACCAGCAAGGCGACCACGCCGGCACACAGGTAGCCGCCGAGAATCGACCACGGCTGGGCGAGGGCGCCGGAGGACACCGCGAACAGCAGCACCGCCGAAGCGCCGAGCGGGCCGATCAGATGAAACGCGACGTCATGCCCGAACACCTGCGCGCACATCCACACGCTGACCAGCGTGCCCAGACTCATGCCGATGGCGGCACGGCTCCATTCTGTGGGGCGGGTGTTGATGGCGGCGGGCAACCAGCGAGCAAGCATGTAGAACTGATCCTTTGCAAAATCCGGGACAAAAAAAAGGACTTGTCCGGCATATCCGGAAAGCCCTCGAAGGTTCCAACATTGGGGGAGGAACGCGCGTAGTTTGCCGATCAAACTCGATGCTGACAAATTCATATAAATGCACTTTTAGTGCACTGTTTTTGCATTGAAGCGGTGCGACGCGCGCTGATGAAGCATAGATAACCGCCCAGTGCCGCCAATCCGCTCAGCGCATAGAACATGCTCGGGGCGGGTGTGTGCATCAGCAGAAACCCGCAAATGACCGGGCTCGCGCCGCCACCAAGGGCGGCGAGGTTCTGCGCGCCGTAGTAGCTGCCGCGCAGGGCCTCCGGGGCGAGGGTGTCGACGAACAGGAAGTCGGCCGGGTAAATGATCATCTCGCCCAAGGTGAAGATGAACATTGCCACGCACCAGCCGAGCAGGCTGTCCGCCATGCTGAAACCGATCAACCCGGCGATGAACAGCGCGGTGCCACCGGCAATCCAGTGACGCAGGTGTTCGCGGCTGAGCCAGCGACCGACCTGGTACTGCAGCAGGATCACCGTGATTGCGTTGCACGCGAGCAGGGCGGCCATGGTGTCGAGCATCTGTTGCTGGTTATGGGTGACCAGCAGGTATTGCGACAGGTAAAGGGTGAAGCGCCCGTGCACCAATGTGCTGAGCAGACAGCCGAGGGTGAACAACACCATCGTGCGGTCGTTTTTCAGGATCACCAGGGTGTTGAGGAAACTTTGCGGCGCGCTGCCAGCAGTGATCGGACGGGCATCCCTGGCCACGCCGAGCAGGAGAAAAATACTGCCAATGGCAATTGCACCGGCAACGATGAAAGGCGCGGACGGCTGCACTCCGGCAATCACCACGCCGAGCATCGGGCCGACGGCGTAGCCGATGTTGGTCAGCGTGTAATTGAGGGAAAACGCCTTGACCCGCTGGCCCACCGGCAGCTGTTCGCTGAGGATCGCCTTGCTACCGATGAGGAACAGCGCCGACGCAGTTTCGCTGATGATCAGCACCACGGTGACCAGATACAGGTTCTGCGCGAAGGTCAGCAGGATCAGGCCGATACCGCTGGAAAGCATGGACAGGATCAGCAATTGGCGTTTGTCCAGCTTGTCGATGATGTAGCCGCCGTACAGCGACAGCAGCGTGGCGCTGAACACGGCAATGCCCAGCAGCAGGCCGACATCCTGCGGATTGAGCCCGAGCTTGTTGCTGAGGAACAGCGTCAGCAGCGGACTGACCAGAGCACGACTGACCACCACGGTCAGCGAGCTGATCATCAGCCGGCGAATGAACGGAGAATAGATGGCCACGGAAGGGGAATGTCCTTATTCGGGAAGCCTGGGGCAAAAAGCTGATCCACTATCGCCCCCTTGTAGGAGTGAGCCTGCTCGCGATGGTGGTGGGTCAGCCTCTGAATGTGTCGAATGGTACACCGCTATCGCGAGCAGGCTCACTCCTACAGGGGGTGCGTACACACGATTATCACTGACCACCGCAAATCCAATGTGGGAGCGAGCCTGCTCGCGAAGGCGGCGGATCAGTCACCTCCGATGTCGCTGACATAGCGTATTCGCCAGCAGGCTCGCTCCCACAGGGTCTGTGCACCCCACAATTACCACTGACTCCCACCGGGGCAGCTCAAGCCACATCCGAAGCCGCCGCTCTCTGCCGCAATGTGATCGGCAACCTGCACGATTCGCCGCGCCCCATCGGGAAATACTGAAACCCGTTGCGCGCCAGGCGTTCGGCGTCGTACAGGTTGCGCCCGTCGAAAATCACCGGGCTGTGCAGACGCTGTTTGATCAGCTCGAAATCCGGTGCTTTGAACTGTTGCCATTCGGTGCAGATGATCAACGCATCGGCGCCGGCCAGTACCGATTCCGGCGTGCCCATCAACATCAGTTTTGACTCGTTCGGATAGAGCTTCTGCGTTTCCAGCATGGCCTCCGGATCGAACGCACGCACGCTGGCACCGGCAGCCCACAAATCCTCGAGCAGCACCCGACTCGGCGCGTCACGCATATCGTCAGTGTTGGGCTTGAACGCCAGGCCCCACAGGGCAAAGATCTTGCCGCGCAAATCGCCCCGGTAGAAGGCATTGATGCGCTCGAACAGCTTGTGCTTCTGGCGCTGGTTGATCGCCTCGACCGCTTGCAGCAGATCACTTGAGCAGTGCTCCTGCTCGGCACTGTGAATCAGCGCGCGCATGTCCTTGGGAAAACACGATCCGCCGTAGCCGCAACCCGGGTAAATGAAGTGATAGCCGATCCGCATATCGGCACCGATGCCCTGGCGCACCGCTTCAATGTCCGCACCCAGATGCTCGGCGAGTTCGGCGATCTGGTTGATGAAGCTGATCTTGGTCGCCAGCATGCAATTGGCGGCGTATTTGGTCAGCTCGGCGCTGCGCAGATCCATGAACAGGATGCGCTCATGGTTGCGATTGAACGGCGCGTACAGATCGCGCATCACGTCGCGCACCTCAGCGCCTTCGCAGCCGATGACGATACGATCCGGCCGCCGGCAATCGGCGACGGCAGAGCCTTCCTTGAGAAATTCCGGGTTGGAGACGATATCGAACTGCAGCAAACGGCCGATCTTGATCAGCGCCTTCTCGATGTGGCTGCGCAAGGCATCGCCCGTGCCCACCGGCACCGTGGATTTCTCCACCACGATCAATGGCTGCTCACGATGCCGGGCAATCGCGTCGCCGACCGACAGCACATAGCGCAGGTCCGCCGAACCGTCCTCGCGTGACGGCGTCCCCACCGCGATAAACGCTACCCGCCCATGCAACACGGCGCGTCGTTCATCGGTGGTGAATTGCAGGCGATTGGCATCCAGCCCTTCACGCACCAGGTTTGCCAGGCCCGGCTCGAAAATACTGACGTGCCCCTCGCGCAGTTGCTCGATCTTCTGCGCGTCGACATCCATGCACACGACCTCGTGCCCCACCTCGGCCAGCACCGCCGCTTGCACCAGACCGACATAACCACTGCCAAACACCGTGATCTTCATGCCGCACTCCTGCCTGCAGTTCCATGCATTGAAGATAAGAGCGCGATGTTTCATTTCGCCTACCGTGCGGATGAGCCCGCAAATGGACCGTTCGGGGAATGCCCGATTGACTTTTGCGGCCTCGAACGGCAGGTTGTCGGCCTTTCGCGGCAACCCCTTTCATTGAGTCATGCCGTTTTTTGCGTTTCATTTCATGCATTTATTGTTTTTGTTGAATCGTTTTTTATTTCAAGGCCGTTTCGTTTGAGTGATTTGTCGAGTACCCAACCCGCACCGTCCACCAGCAATCCACTGACCGTTTACCTGGCGCGACTGGCGCCTTCCAGCCAGTTGACCATGCGTTACGTGCTGCAAGACGCCGCCGACCGCCTCGGTTTCGAAGACGTCGATATCGAAGAGATCCCGTGGCACGGTTTGCAACCGGAAGACGTGGTGGCGCTGGTCGCCGCGTTGCGTGCCGACGGTTACGCACCGAACACTTCGTCCCTGTATGTGAACGCCGTGCGCGGGGTGATGAACGAAGCCTGGCGCATGAGCCTGATCAGCCAGGATCACCTGCTGAAAATGCGTTCGGTCAAAGGCATTGCCGGCACGCGTTTGTCCCAGGGCCGCAATCTCAAGCGCACGTTGATTCACGAACTGATGGAAGTCTGCGCTGCCGACCCGCGCCCGCAGGGCCTGCGTGATGCGGCGGTGATTGCGCTGCTGTACGGCACCGGCATGCGCAAGTCGGAATCGGTGGATCTGGATCTGAGTCAGGTCGACTTCCACGAACGCAGCCTGACCGTGACCGGCAAAGGCAACAAACAGCTGATCAAGTACGCGCCAGCCTGGGCGTTTGCCAAGCTCGACGCCTGGCTGGAACTGCGTCGCTCACAGCTCAAGGAAGGCGAGAGCGACGATGCGTTTCTGTTCAACCGCATTCGTCGGGGCAGCCACATCACACGCGAGCGCATCACCAAACACGCGATTTACTACATCGCCCGCCAGCGGGGAACGCAGGTCGGGGTGAAGATCATGCCCCACGATTTCCGGCGCTCGTTCATTACTCGGGTGATCGAGGAGCACGACCTGTCGATCGCGCAGAAACTGGCGCATCACAGCAATATCCAGACGACCGCCAACTACGACGTACGCGATGACAACGAGCGGCGGCGGGCGGTCGATCGCTTCGATTTGTAAGCCGAGTCAGTTTTGCGGCGGGCAGCGCGAGCCGGTGGCCGCCTGCGTGATTTGCCCAGCGAGGCGTTTGACGTTGTTCTGTTGCGCGGTCACCAGTTCTTCGATGCTCGGCCCTGAAGACGTCTGCAAGACCGAGCGACAGGTCAGCAGCGCGGCATCCGTCGCACCGAGCGGGCGCACTCGCCATTTCACGTCAATCAGGGCGTACTGACCAGGAATCGAATCGAAGCGCTGCACGTCGACGCGCACGGCAGCTCGTTGCTGGCCGACGCCACTGCTCAATTGATCGGCCAGCGCCCCGCGTAACTCATCGGCAAGGGTGGCGCTCCACCAATCGGTATCCAGGATAGCGACGCCGCTGTTGCCTTGGCGGATGACGATCTGCGCGCGATCGACCTGCGGCGGCACGCTGATGCTTTCGATGGCAATGTCGGCGCCGTTGCGACTGACGCCCGGTTGCGCCGGGGTCAGCGTGTGAAAGCTGATCGGGTCGCTGCGGCACGCGGTCAGCAAGGCGAACGCAGCGAGCAGGGTGATCTTCAACGGTAAAGCCATGGATGCAGCTCCTGTGCTCAATTGCGTGGCGATCCTTTGAGGTCCAGCGGCGCGGCGTTGTCGGGACGTCCACGAATCAGCGACTCAGGATGGCGGCCAAGGTAATCCGACAGCTCACGCAACGAACGTGACATGCGCCCGAGTTCGTCGAGGGTCTCGGTGAGTTGCTCGCGCTGCGGTGAATCCTCGGCCAGGGTCGAACTGGCGGACTGCAGGGTTTTGCTGACATCGGCGAGGGTGCTCTGCACGCCCGGCAGGGTCTTGGCGTTGAACTGCTTCAGGCTTTTGCGCAGCTCGACCAGATTGCCGTCGAGGTTGCTGGCGATGCGCTCGACCGGCAGCGCGTTGATCTTGTTGACCATCGCTTCGAGTTTTTCCTGCAACTGTTCGAGGCTGCCCGGCACTGTTGGAATGGTCACTGGCCGCGCCGTAGGGTCGAATGCGACTTTGGGTGCCTTGGGGTAGAAATCCAGGGAAATATACAACTGACCGGTGAGCAGGTTGCCGTTGCGGGCCTGGGCGCGCAGACCATTTTCGACGAAAGTGGCGATCAGACGCGCGCCGGTGGCCTCGTCGTTTTCGTCGCCATGGTAGGTCTTGAGAATTTTCGCGTGGGCGCGGCCCAGTCGCTGCGGATAGATGACGATGCCGACATTCACCGGAAAGGTTCGCTTGACCTCGTCGAAGTCGAGATTGACTGCCACCACCCGACCGATTTCGATGCCAAGGAACTCCACTGGCGCATCGACCTTGAGCCCGCGCAAGGCCTGATCAAAGCGCAGCGCCAGATACTGCGCCTTGCCGTCGGGCGGGGCGAGGGCGGCGGTCTGGTTGGCGAACAGTTCGAAATTCTTGTCTTCGCCCGCCGGCGTGTCGTTGGGGCTGTAGTCCGGGGCGCGGAAAGCGATGCCGCCGACCAGCAGGGTCGACAGCGACTCGGTTTTCACCGCAAAACCGTTGGCGCCGACATTGATGTCGATGCCGCTGGCGTTCCAGAACCGGGTGTTTTCGGTGACGTAGGCATCGTTGGGCGAATGCACGAAGACTTCGATATTGACGCCTTTGCCATCCGGGTCCAGCGCGTAGGACACCACCTGGCCGACCGGAATCTTGCGGTAGTAGACCGGGGAGCCGATGTCCAGCGAGCCAAGGTCAGCGGTGTGCAGGGTAAAGCGCTTGCCCGGTTCGCCGTAGGTGATCGGCGGTGGGTTCTCCAGGCCTTTGAAGGTTTTTGCCCGGGTGTTGGCCTGGCCGATGTCGGCGCCGATGTAATCGCCCGACAGCAGCGTATCGATGCCTGAGACGCCGCCAGCGCCGATGCGCGGGCGCACCACCCAGAATTGCGAATCCTCGCGGGTGAAGGCTTCGGCCTGCTTGGCCAGTTTGATCGTGGCGTTGACGTTTCTATGATCGTCGGCCAGTTCGACCTCGGAGACGTGGCCGATGACCACGTTGCGGTACCTGACTTCGGTCTTGTTGGCGGTCAGGCCATCGCCGGTCTTGAAGGTGACGGTAATCGTCGGGCCTTCCTGGAGGATGTTGTGGATCACCAGCGAAATGCCCACCAGCACCGCCACGATCGGCACGATCCATACCAGCGAAATGCCGAAACGGCGGGTCTTGATCGGCGCCTGACCGGGTGCTCGCGGCTCGTCGCTGGCTGACGACTTCATCCATGTCCTCCTTAATTGATCGGGCACTGAGCGTCAGGAACGCAAAAGCACTTCATCAATATAGAAGTGCCTTGCGATAGAGCAAATCCCCAGCCGTTTTAACTTCAGGAATATGTAAGCGCCTGTTAACCGAGCATTTCGCGCAGGCGATACCAGAACATGCCCAATGCCAGCAACGGTGAGCGCAGGGCCGGGCCGCCGGGAAAGGTCATGTGCGGCACGCTGCTGAAGACGTCCATGCCTTGGCTGTGTCCGGCGTGAATGGCTTCGCCCAACAGTTTCGCGCACCAGTGCGTGACGTTGAGGCCATGACCGGAGTAGCCCTGCGCATAGAACACGTTCGGGTGCTGTTTGAGCCGGCCAACCTGGGGGAAGCGGTTGGCGGTGATGCCAATCTTGCCGCCCCATTGGTAGTCGATGCGTACGTCGGCCAGTTGCGGGAACACCTTGAGCATTTTCGGTCGCATATACGCGGCAATGTCCGCCGGATCGCGGCCGGAATAATGACAAGCGCCGCCGAACAGCAAACGTCGATCAGCCGAAAGCCGGTAATAATCCAGCCCGACCTTCTGGTCACACAGCGCCAGGTTCTGCGGAATCAACCGCGCGGCGCGGGATTCGTCCAACGGCTCGGTGGCGATGATGTAACTGCCGGCGGGCAGCACTTTGCCGCTGAGTTTCGGTTCCAGTTCATCCAGATGCGCGTTGCAACCCAGCACCAGGCTGCCGGCGCGCACTGAACCCGTGGCGCAACGCACCTCGACGGTCGGGCCATGGAGAATTTCCAGCACCGGACTCTGTTCGAAAATGCGTACGCCCAGCGATGCGGCGAGACGCGCTTCGCCTTGCACCAGATCCAGCGGATGCAAATGGCCCGAGCCCATGTCGATCAATCCACCGGCGTACACACCAGCGTCAACCACTTGCTGACGGATCTGCTCAGGGCCGACCAGCCTGGTCTCGTGGGCGTAGCCGAGCTCGTCGAGGCTGGCCTGTTCCTGCTTGAACGCAGCGAATTGCGCAGCAGTGTTGGCCAGTTCGCAAAAACCCCAGCGCAAATCGCAGTCGATGGCGTTTGCAGTGACGCGCTGGCGCACCAACTCCACCGAATCGATGCCGGCGCGCTGCAGATAACGCACGCCGTCCTGGCCTACGTAGCGGGCGAACCCCTCGACTTCATGGCCGATCCCGCGTATCAGCTGACCGCCATTGCGCCCGCTGGCGCCCCAGCCGATCCGCCGCGCCTCGAGCAACACCACCGACAGACCGCGCTGCGCCAGTTCAATCGCCGTGTTGACGCCCGTGAAGCCGCCGCCGATGACGCAGACATCGGCAAGCAGATCACCGTCGAGCGCAGGGTAGGGCACGGTCGCCCGAGCAGATGCGGCGTACCAGGAACGAGCGTGTTGTGGGCTGTGCTGATTCATTTGTTCGACTTCACTTTGCTCCACGACCGGGTCATCAGGCGCATGATCGCTTGGGGCGGGGTCGAGGAAATGTAAAGTTTATCGAGCACCGATTGCGGCGGATAAACCTCGGGATTGTTGACCAGTTCCTGATCCATGAAGGGCTTGGCCGCCGGGTTCGGGTTGGCGTAGCCGACGGTGGCGCTTACCTTGGCGATCACTTGCGGATCGAGCAGGTAATTGATGAAGGCGTGGGCCTCTTTGGCATTGCTCGCATCGGCGGGAATCGCTAGCAGATCGAACCACAGGTTGGCGCCTTCCTTGGGAATGGCGTAGGCGATATTGACGCCGTTCTTGGCTTCCTTGGCGCGGTTGGCGGCCTGGAACACATCGCCGGAATAACCGAAGGCGACGCAGATGTCGCCATTGGCCAGGTCGGAGACGTATTTGGAAGAATGGAAATAGGTGATGTACGGGCGGATGCTCAGTAGCTTGGCTTCGGCCTTTTTATAGTCCTCGGGACTTTCGCTGCGTGGGTCCATGCCCATGTAATTGAGAATGGCGGGGAAGACTTCGTCGGCGGAGTCCATCATCGACACGCCGCACTGGCTGAGCTTCTTCAGATTCTCGGGTTCGAACAGCACGGCCCAGGAATCGATGTGGTCAATGCCGAGCACTTGCTTGACCTTGTCGACGTTGTAACCGATGCCGTTGGTGCCCCACAGATAGGGAACGGAATGCTCATTGCCCGGATCGTTTTTTTCAAGCAATTCAAGCAGTTTCGGGTCAAGGTTGTTCCAGTTTGGTAATTGCGAGCGGTCGAGCTTCATGAACGCGCCGGCCCTTACCTGCCGAGCGAGAAAATGATTGGACGGCACTACCACGTCGTATCCGGTACGCCCGGCGAGGAGTTTGCCTTCGAGGGTTTCATTGGAGTCGAAGACGTCGTAGATCACCTTGATCCCGGTTTTGCTCTGGAAGTCGGCGAGGGTGGTTTCGCCTATGTAGTCGGTCCAGTTGTAGACGCTGACCTGAGACTCGGCGTGGGCTGCGGCGCTGAACAGCACGCTCAGCGCTACCGGGAATAGGGATTTCAATGGACGCATATCGACACCTTTTCAGTTGTTGGTTTTTTCAGGTGGTTCTCTATTGCCTGGATAACCGCTATCGCGAGCAGGCTCACTCCTACATGGGAACGCATTTCAAATGCAGGAGTGAGCCTGCTCGCGATGGTGTTAGGACAGACAGCGAGGATTTCAGACGCTCAGCAACAGGAACTCGCGCTCCCACGAGCTGATCACGCGCTTGAAGTTTTCGTGCTCGGCGCGCTTCACCGCGACGTATCCGCGGACGAATTTGCTGCCCAGGTACTCGGCCACCTTCGGACTCTCTTCCATTTGCGTCAGGGCTTCTTCGATGGTGATCGGCAGACGCAGATTGCGCCGTTCGTAGGCGCGGCCCTCGACCGCCGCGCTCGGCTCGATCTTTTCGACCATGCCGATGTAGCCGCACAGCAAGCTCGCGGCAATCGCCAGATACGGGTTGGCGTCGGCGCCGGGCAAGCGGTTCTCCACGCGCATCGACTCCGGCCCCGACGTCGGCACACGCAGGCCCACCGTGCGATTCTCTTCGCCCCATTCGACGTTGACCGGCGCCGAGGTGTCCGGCAGGAAGCGGCGGAACGAATTGACGTTCGGCGCGAACATCGGCAGGACTTTCGGGATGTACTTCTGCAGGCCACCGATGTGATGACGGAACAGCTCGCTCATGTTGCCCTCGGCATCGGCAAAGATCGGCCTGCCGGTGGCGATCTCGACCACGCTCTGGTGCAGATGCATGGCGCTGCCGGGCTCGTCGCCGATCGGTTTGGCCATGAACGTCGCGGTGACGTTGTGCTTGAGCGCCGCTTCACGCAGGGTGCGTTTGAACACTGTGATCTGGTCAGCCAGATCCAGGGCATCGCCATGGCGGAAGTTGATTTCCATCTGCGCCGGGCCGTCTTCATGGATCAGCGTGTCGAGGTCCAGGCCTTGCAGTTCGCACCAGTCGTAGACGTCTTCGAACAGCGGATCGAATTCGTTGGCGGCGTCGATGGAGAACGACTGCCGGCCACTTTCAGCGCGGCCCGAACGGCCCAGCGGTGCCTTGAGCGGCAGGTCCGGATCTTCGCAGCGCTGGGTCAGGTAGAACTCCATTTCCGGCGCAACGATCGGCTTCCAGCCCTTGTCGGTGTAGAGCTGCAGGACTTTCTTCAGCACGTTGCGCGGCGACAGTTCGATCGGGTTGCCGAACTTGTCGAAGGTGTCGTGGATGACGATAGCGGTTGGCTCGATCGCCCATGGAATCACGTAGACCGCGTCAGCCACGGGTTTGCAGACCATGTCGATATCAGCCGGATCGAGCAGGTCGTAGTAGATGTCGTCGTCGACAAAATCCCCGGTTACCGTTTGCAGCAGCACGCTCTCCGGCAGGCGCATGCCGCGCTCATGCAGGAACTTGTTGGTCGGTGCAATCTTGCCGCGGGCGATGCCGGTCAGGTCGCTGACCACGCATTCGACTTCGGTAATCTTGTGATCTTTCAGCCAGGTGAACAGCTGATCGAAAGGGGCGTTCATAAAGACCTCGTTATTGGTTTTGTAGACGCCGGGGAGGGCGGGTTTCATCTTCCGCCCCTTCCCCTGTGGCGCGTTGACGACTATCTTGGGCGCGGCTTGCGATTCCATCTATCCACTTTCAGCAGCACCAAAGCGCACCAAAAGAGTGCGCAAGGTCACCCCATGACAACGTGCAATCCGCTCCAGGTACAAGCGTTCAACACCGCCGACGTGGCCGAACAAATCCGCGCCACACCGGGCTGGGTCCAGCATTACCAGCAGATGTCGCCGGGGCATTTCGCCGGGCAGATTCGCTATCTGGATCTGCAAGGCGTCGAGGTCTACGAAGAGCAGATGAACACTCGGGTCGAGCAGAATTTCAGTGCGCCATCCGGTGCCCTGGCGTTCTGTTTCGATCGCAGCGATAACGCGCTGTATCTGCTCAACGAAGAGAGCCGCAACATCTGGATCACCCCTGAGAACTACCGGGAAATTGCCGTGGTCTTTGGGCCGGAATTCGTTCAAGAGCACGGTTTGCAGGTGGCGAAACTCGAAGGATTGTTCATGGCGCCGCTTAACGGCGGACAGAACGCTCTGTTCAGCAGCTGGTTAAGCTCGATTCTCACGAAGTTGGCGCAAGCCGCTGATCCACTTGATAAAGATCGCCTGACTGAACAGCTTCTAGAAGACTGCCTGTTCATCCTCGACAACGCTCAAACCAGTCTCGATCGTGGCGGATTGCAGCGGCGCAACGAGGAACGCAAGATCATGCAGCGCGTAGTGGAGTGGGCGGCTGACTCGCCGGAGGACACGGTCAATCTGCTCGAACTTTCCCAGGTTGCCGGCGTGCCTCTGCGCCAGTTGCAACAGGCGTTCAAGGCCTACACCGGAATGACCCCGAGTCACTGGTTGCGCCTGCGGCGGTTGAACAGCGCGCACCGGGAACTGCTCAAACGTCGGCCCGCGGAAACCACGGTTGCCGAAGTGGCAATGCGCTGGTCGTTCTGGCATCTGGGGCGGTTTTCCAGTAGTTACCGCGCGCTGTTCAAAGAGCTGCCGAGCGAGACGCTCAAACGCTGAGCAGAAAAAGGCTTTGTGTCCTTGGCGAAGTTAAATAGAATCAGTCTCATTTGAATCTACCTTCGCGCAGGGTCTCTTGAGATGATTGAAGCCACGTCACCGGCGGAGCAGAGCCTGCAGCAGTTGTACCGTGAACATCGCGGCTGGCTGGAAACCTGGCTGCGCCGGCGCATGGGCAATGCGTGGGATGCGGCGGACCTCAGTCAGGACACCTTTGTGCGCGTCTTGTGCAACGCGCCGCCACTGGCCGAATTGCGCGAGCCCCGCGCGTACTTGCTCACCGTCGGCAAACGGCTGCTGAGCAATTTCTACACGCGACGCCATCTGGAAAAAGCCTACCTCGACGCCTTGGCGCAATTGCCGGAAGCGTGCGCGCCGTCGCCGGAGCAGCGCTGGTTGCTGCTGGAAACCTTGCAGGCACTGGATGAACTGCTCGACGGCTTGCCGCGTGCGGTGCGTCGGGCTTTTTTGTGGAGCCAGCTCGAGGGGCTCGGCTACCGCGAGATTGCCGAGCGCTTGCAGGTCTCAGAACGTACGGTGAAACGTTACATGGCCCAGGCTTACGAGCATTGCTTGCTGGTGGAACTGTGACGCGCGTTGCCCCCAGCGATGAAGCGCGCGAAGTGGCGCGGGCGGCGGCGCAGTGGTTGGCATTGCTCGAATCCGGCGGAGCCAGCGATGAAGATCGCGCCCGGTTGCAGCATTGGCGCAGCAGCGACAGTCGCCACGAAAACGCGTGGCAGAAAATTCAACAATTGCGTCAGCGCTTTGCAGGCTTACCGCCGGCGCTGGCCATGGCCACGCTGGATCGGCCGGATCCTGAACGGCGCGCGGCGCTCAAGCGTGCCTTGGGCGTGGCGGCGCTGGTGCCGGCGGCGTGGTTGATCGGCCGCGAGCTGCCGCTGGAGGTCTGGCGCGCCGATCTGCACACCAGCACCGGTGAGCGGCGCACAGTGCAGTTGGCGCAGGATTCGTCATTGCAGCTCAACACCGACAGTGCGGTGAACGTCGATTTGCCTGCCCGTCAGTTGACGCTGATGCGTGGCGAGATGGCGCTCAACGTAGCGGGGGATTCAGCCTTTATCGTCAACGCGCCTTACGGCCGGATGATCGTCAGTCACGGCGACATCTCGGTGCGCCTGAATGCACGCAACTGCCAGGTCTGCGTGCTGCGTGGCTCAATGCAGTTGCAGCCGTTGCACGGGCCGACGCGGGTATTGAAGCAGGGCCAACAAGTCAGCCTGCAAGCGTCTGGTGCCGGCGCGGTGACGGCATTCGATACGTTGATGCCCGGGTGGCGCGACGGCGTGATGATGGCGCAAAACCAGCCACTGGGTGATTTCCTGCGCGAGTTGAGCCGCTACCGCCCAGGCGTACTGCGCTGGGATCCGGCGCTGGAATCGCTGCGCATCACCGGCAGTTTCCGCCTCGATGACACTGATCAAGTGCTGTCACTGCTGGCGGCAAGTTTGCCCGTCGACGTGCACACGCGAACGCGATTCTGGGTGTCGCTGGTGCCGCGTGCAGAAAAAACTGGCTGAAGCCTGTCCCTTTTTTTCGCCTCGCTGGTCATTCCAGGCAAGTGAACCAAATCGAGAGCTTCTTCCAATGCCCGCAGTATTCCCAGGTCGTTTGCGTCCGTTGTTGCAGTTGAGTCTTTTGCTGAGCCTGAGTGCCAGCCCCGTGTTGATCCAATCGAGCTGGGCCGACGACGGCAGTCGCCGCAGTTATCAGGTCCCGGCCGGTAGTCTGAGTGCGGCGTTGACGCGGTTCGCCGGCCTGGCCGGAGTCAACCTATCGGTGGATCCGGCGCTGGTCAGCGGCCGCAACAGCAATGGTTTGGCCGGTGAATATGGCGTGGAGGAGGGGTTCAGCCGATTGTTGCAGGGCTCGGGGCTGCAACTGCAACCGGTCGGCGATCAGGCTTATACGCTGGTTCCCGCGGCAGAAGGCAGCACCTTGCAGCTTGCGCCTACATCTATTCTCGGCGCGAGCGGGTCAACCGAGGCCGACGTGTTTGCCGGCGGCCAGGTTGCACGGCGAGGCTCGCAAGGGCTGTTGGGCTCCAGGGATTTCATGGAAACCCCGTTCAGCATGACCACCTACACCAGCGAAACGGTGAAGAACCAGCAGGCGCGCACGCTCGGCGACCTGATCGGCAGCGACCCTTCGGTACGCGCGACCAACCCGGCCGGCGGACGCTACGAGCAATTCACCATCCGTGGCTTCAGCCTGTTCAACAGCGACGTTTCCTACAACGGCCTCTACGGAATCTTGCCGACGTACACCATCGACATGGAAATGGCCGATCGCGTCGACATCCTCAAGGGCCCGAGCCAATTGATCAACGGGATTTCGCCACGGGGCAGTGTAGGAGGGGGGATCAACGTCGTGCCGAAACGCGCCACCGACAAGCCGATCACCTCGCTGACGGCCAACTACGCCTCGAACAACCAGGTCGGTGGCGCGGTGGATGTCGGGCGGCGCTTTGGCGAAGACAATCAGTTCGGCGTGCGCTTCAACGGCGTCAAACAGTCCGGCGATACGGAATGGGATCACCAGAGTGTCGATCGCGACATGGCGGTATTCGGCCTGGATTTCCGTGGCGAACGCTTGCGGCTGTCCACCGATATCGGCCACACCGAACGCGACACCGACGCGCCGCAGGAACGCGTGCAAGTCGCCGCCAATGCCAGGGTGCCGAACGCCAATGATGTGCGCGACAACTATGCGCAACCCTGGAGCAAGGCGCGCACCGAAGATACCTTCGGTACGGTGAACGGGGAGTTCGATGTCAGTGATTCGGTCATGCTATATGGCGGCGTCGGCGCGCGCAAAAGCAATCACGACTTCTTGCGCCATGCCGTTTCGGTGACTAACGACGCCGGTGATTTCAGCGTCCAGCCGCGAGATTTCACTCGCGACGAAAACGTCCGCACGGCTACCGCTGGCGTTCGTAACTGGTTCCAGACCGGGCCGGTCAGCCATGAAGTGAATCTGGCAGCCAACTACTTTTATATGGACTTCGAAAACGGCGGCGCCCGTTACGCGGCCGGGCGCAGCAACCTCTACGATCCGGTGGAAATCGCCAGACCCGGCACGCCGACCCGCAATGACGCCAAGGTCTACACCGAGAACCGCTTCAGTGGCGTGGCGTTGTCCGACACTCTCGGTTTCCTCGACGATCGCCTGTTGCTGACCCTGGGTGCGCGTTGGCAGCGGGTCAAAGTCGATGACTGGAGCGACGGCATCAAGGGCGACACGGCTTACGATGAAGAAAAGGTCTCGCCATCGGGAGGCATTCTGTTCAAGGCAACCGACAAACTCTCGCTGTACGCCAACTACATGGAAGGCCTCAGCCAGGGCAAGATCGCACCATCGACATCGATCAACGAGGACGAAATCTTCCCGCCATTCATCAGCCGCCAGATCGAAGTCGGCGCCAAATACGACGCGGGCTCATATGCGCTGACCGCAGCAGTGTTCCGCATCAAACAACCCGCCTACGAAACCAACGCCACCACGCGTGTCTTCGGCCCGAACGGCAAGCGCGAGAACAATGGCGTGGAACTCAGCGTATTCGGCGAACCGCTCAAAGGCTTCAGATTGCTCGGTGGAGTGATGTACATCGATAGCGAATTGACTCACACCACCAACGGCACATTCGACGGCAACCGCGCACCGGCGACACCGAAATACAACGTCAACCTTGGCGCGGAGTGGGATGTGCCAACGGTGCAGGGCTTGACGTTGACCAGTCGCGGAATCTATTCAAGTTCGCAGTACCTGGACCAATCGAACGACAAGGAAATCGACTCTTGGGAACGGTTCGACGTAGGCACACGCTATGCTTTCAAGCTCGACGAGAAGACCGTTACCTTGCGCGCCAATGTCGAAAACGTGCTGGATAAGCGCTACTGGAGCTCGGCGGGAGCCTCGGATGACAGTGAGCCGGGGTTGACGCTGTCGACGCCGAGGACGTATCTGCTGTCGGCGACTGTGGATTTCTAGGAAGCGGGGCAAAATCGTCTATCTTCGTCGATAATACGTTAACTACACTAAATGACCGTTTAGTTGAGCTATCAAAAAAGCCTCCCGATAACGGAGGAGACAATGAACCCAGCGCAACCAGTCGCACATCATCAGGTCCTTTCGTTATGGGCGATAACGCAAACGGGCCTAAAAAACTGTTAGTTCTTACAGTTTTAAAATTGCTCTGAGGGGCAAAGGATAGTCGCTGCGTAATGAGCACATTCCACCAAGGAGAAAACGCCATGACAACGTTCAGCGATGACCAACTCTTGAACCTGACTCCAGAGCAATTGAAACAATTAACACCCGCGCAAGTGGCACGACGAAAGGATTTGATCAACAAACCGGCGGATCAGTGCGTTATTGCCAAACAGACAATTACTCAGCAAACGACCAAGCCTATGAATTCGCCAAGTGATGAGTAAATTCTTCAGAAGTCGAATCGGGGCATTTCAAACCAGATCAGAAATCCCGTTACGGTCAGTAGCGGGATTTTTTCAGTCGAATGATCGGATGGGGAATCTACGGCAATATCGGAGGTAGAGGTTTAGCGGCTGACCTGGCAATGGATCTCAATTCCGCGTGGAAACCACGACAACCTCGTAACATCTTGTTACGTGTAATGTATATTATGTTAAATCATGGATGCGAATAGCCTCAGGCTTCAGATATCACATCCACCACTCCCAGCCTCTCAGTCTAAGCAACGCCATTCGTTTGCAGCTTCAACAACCAATGTCTCTCGGTAGTCCATCCGATAAAAACCTGAGCACCTTCGCTTGCTTGGCGAGCCTCGGTCAACGGTGTGCCAGAAGCTGCTACTCGCAATCCTCTAATCGCCGGCAGGAACCTTTCACGAAATGCACTAGGCTGAGTCGCGAAATGAGCTTCGATACGTTCAATCGCGAATTGCATTTCTGCCTCACCGAGCATCGCTAGATAAAACACCATCTGCCGCCAGGCATAAGCCGTATTTTTAATCATCACCATGCTGCTGTGATAAAGGCGCAATTTCATCTGTTGGCGTACGCATATCCATTTGAAGCATTCCTCAGCCATCGAAGCCAGGCGATCCTGCAATAGCGCTTTCAACCCAAGCTCACCAAATAAGAGCGAGAGGTTTTGTGTCGTCAGGATCTGTTGTTGCTCAATGATTTTCCCGTTAGTCGCCGGTCGCCATGCCCCCAGGCCCTCATCAGCGCGCTGGGAGCACAATCTGGCCAATGCGTCCCTGTTACTAGCGTCAGGCCTGGAGAACCTTTTGCGCCTGGATTTCGGTTGATCAGGAAGCATCGCCAATTGGCTTGCATCAATGTCGTAGTAATTGGCGTATAGCGTGCCACCTGTCAAAGATGCCGCCTGCCTGGCAGCTCTTATGTACTTGTTCGAGAAAGCGCCCATGAAAATGTCCGAGGCGACTTCTTCCACAAAAGGCAGATCCAGCTTGGCCATCGCCGCAAGCGCGGCAAATTCCTGAATCAGTTTGTTGGGCAGGATCGCTTGAGGAAAAGCGCAAAGAGTCATTGCTGCGGATTGGATCAGGAACTGTTTCGCTGCCTCAGCGACCACCGCGTCCGTTTCTCGCTGGTCTTCAACAGCCGCCACCCACGGCAATTCCTTCATTTTGACCTGGGTTTGCAGATCCAACAGCAACAATGATCGGCGTTGTCGAAAGGCGCGATAGGTTGCGACAGACAGCATCCGCAGCGACGTATCGCGAAATCCTGCGCTGCAGATCTCAGCCGTTATCGCTGGCAGCAGACGCGCCACGGTATCACCAGATGTAATTAATCCCTTCTCGATCAATTCAGCAATTGTGCCCTTTCGACACCGCTCGACGCGTCGACGAATATCAGGAGGAATGCCGATACCTGTTAACAGCGAATATGCGGTCGCTTCTTCGCAGGTAACGGGTTGCAACAGAGATGAAAAGTCGGAAACTCCGTCCGAACCGGGATACCTGCTCAGACGTGCGGCAACCGCTTTAGCAAATAAATGGTGCCCGGGTGAGGACACGTGACTGCGTTGAGACTCTCTGTGCTTTTGATGAGATTGGGATTCGGGATGACCATGCTT
This sequence comes from Pseudomonas sp. RIT-PI-o, assembly GCF_001297215.1. Taxonomy (NCBI): domain Bacteria; kingdom Pseudomonadati; phylum Pseudomonadota; class Gammaproteobacteria; order Pseudomonadales; family Pseudomonadaceae; genus Pseudomonas; species Pseudomonas sp. RIT-PI-o. The sequence goes on from NZ_LHPA01000016.1 coordinate 162,674, forward strand.
GCGTACGAAATCGTCGACGATCCTGCGAATTCGTCCGACTTGCCGTCCCGTAAGCGACGCCGCATCGCTAGCGCAACTCCCCAGCAGTGCAAACAACTCCCCTACCCGATCCCTTGAGCTTTCAGCTTCACCTGAAGCGCTGGGGCAAGAAGCATCGAACTGCCGCTTCAGAATATTCGCCTGCTCGAACCAGCCCTCGGGGTACCGGCGACAAGGCCAATCATCCTGATACGTTACAAGGAACAGCGACACCGCCGAATCGTAAAGCGGTAAACAAGTTTCCACGACATGCTTCTGCACTGCCACGCGCGCCTGTGCCGGGCGATTTGAAAGCACGGCTCTGACATCCCCAACAGTAAAAACCTGCACTTGAGCTGTTGAAAGCGGCAAACCGTCAGAAGCCATCGGAAAGAATCGCAGCTGTTCAAAGAAAGGCGCTATCGCTTCAACCAGGTCCCATGCGTTCTCTGTACGTTGCTGCCCCAGCAACCAGGCCACCGTCAGCAGTGCAGCTTCTTCGGGCACCTCGATTCGATAATCCCCGCTCGCCAGCTTCGTTTGCAGTACCTCGATCCCCTCCTCCGTAAGGTGCCAAGTGTTGAGATCGAGTCGCTCGAAGCCAGGACGGATACCAGGAATCGAAGCAGCCAACTGTCGCTCGTACTCGGTCAGTGCACCGCCGGCCAAGAACTGCCCAGTGGCGAAACCTCCAGTGACGACTTCCAGCGTGACCCACTCAGGCACATCCGCGAATGGAGTTCGTGAGCCATACGACGCCGATCCCTGCAATATGTGCTCGATTACATTGCGCCAGCGCTCGATGCGCTTGCTCGTCTGTCCGTCATTGTCGAGGCCCGGTGCAGTGAGTGCTCGAGACAGTTGAAAGGCTGCATAGCCGGCACCTATGCCGGCGTTCGCATTCGATTCCCTATCGTCCCTGAGCATGAGTCCTTCCGAGCCTGCGATGTTGTGGGTCCGGGGGCTGGATTCGAACCAGCGCCCACCCGGTTAAGAGCCGAGTGTTCTACCGCTGAACTACCCCGGAACAGAGCGCGGATTGTCTACGAGCGTTGAACGATTGTGAAGATCGAAAACATTGCCGCTTGTGAACCTGAACGGTCGCACCGGCGTCGCGAACCAATACGCCGGGAGCCGAAGACTTTATTTCGGGTTGTGGGATTGTCAGCGAGTTTAGCGCTACTGTGCGAAATCGATTACTTCGCCGTTCCAGTAGCAATTGTACGCGCCGGAGCGTCCGCGATTGAGACTGCACAAAATACGTTTGAGCTCGATCCCCAGCGCCTCCCCTTCTGATTCAGCCCCGATTTGCCAAGCTCCGACCCCATAGTCCGCATGATAGGTCGGGCTGACAAGCGACATAACTTTGTCTGCCCGTGGTATCAGCAGCAATGAGACGTCAGGCTTGATGCCCTTCCACTGGAGACTGTCGTGATAAATGTGCGCTGACTCCATTGCATCCAGGACGCTGGCGCGGGCGCTGCGATACTTCGCGTCGAAAACCAAGAAGCGCTTCGCCGAAGGCGAGTCCAACGTCACGACGATGTCCGGATATCGCTCTCGCGATAAGCTTTGAAAACCGCGATGCGCAGGTTGATCAATCGCTGGGCATCGGACTTGGTAACACGCCTCAACGGTCACATCAGCCGCTATTCCCCGCCACACGATTTCTTTTAGACCCACCGATCGATATTCACGACTCCAGACGAGTTCAGGAAACTGACGTCGCAGCTGTGAGACTACAGTTACAAAGCACCACCGCTCATAAATCTCCCATGTTGGGCTGATCCACAGCGTCTCATCAGGATCCTTTCCAAACCAGCCTGAACGCAACGCGTACCAACCAAACCGATAAGCTCGCGCATATGCGGGGTGAGCAGAGATCGCATTCAATCCAGCAGCCGATAGACGCCTGGCAGTCACGATGCAGAAAGGTCTCGCGCGTTGAAGCCGTTGAAGCTTGCTAGCAAGCGACTCGGTGAACGCGATTCGACGTACGAGCCTTGGCGTTAATGCTGATCGGGTATCGCAGACCACTTCAGTGGCAGCTGCATGCTGAAGCCCCCTCACCACCTGCCGACACCGCCTAAGGAGATCGAAGAGAACGAGTCCAATGGCCTGATTGGCCGGATTGTCCTCTTCCTCGTAAGATTTGCTGACCTCGAAGCGAACAGTATTCAAGGCCGGACGCTGAGTGCTGGCAGGATGCAAGAGTGCCTGTCCCGTTGGCCCTCTGAGTGCCTTATGCACGGATGCGGAGTCCAACCGCTTGACCGTGTGCGCACTCACCGACGTGCGAACACTCTTCAAGGTTGTTAACGGCCGCTGAGATATCTGTTTGAGCGCGCGGTGAAACCGATCTCCATAGCGCCTCAGCCTCGCATACTGCAGATGCGCGTTGGTTAGCGCTCCATCATGGCCAACTCCAAACTGAGCCTCTTCTGTGCCCATAACGAGAGCCGGGTCGAAATCCAGTATCGCCTTAACCATGGCAGCGAATGCCTGACCTCCGAGCTTATTATCAGCTGCCGAAACGTCCAGCCGGTAAATGGCGGCAGTTCTCCCTCGGTCATCCAGAAGCTCTGCCACGACCTCTCCTGCATAAAAGCCTGGCGACCATAACCAAGCACACGCCTCGTTTTCGTCGACCGTCTTGATCAAGACGTCATCAATGTAGAAAGAGAAGCCTTCAAGCGCGGTAAAACGATAAACCTTCTTCTCCATAAAACCTGGGTTCAACTGACCTGGGTGCACGTCAAATCGAGCGTCCCCCTGCTCTACCTGCAAGATGATCGACATGGTCTACCGCCAGAATCTGGTCGAGCCGGAGTGAGCCAGATCGTCAGCCATTTCTTTGACTTTGCGCATCGACATTCCCAACCCCGCATTTTTGAGCGTGGTATGGAGCAATGTGAACACCTCCTGAAGTCGAGGGCTGTCTTCACCGCGCAATTTGGGGAGTATCTTCGAATAAATGGCATGGTCGAGTGCTCGTGAGAACTCGATGACACCACCCGCCTGCGTTTGCTGCAGATAGCCAATCACATCGTTGAGCGTGCGCCACCCGAAATGCAGTCGAGCTGGGCGAAGCACATCCATGAGTGAGGACATGAGATTTCTGACGATTGAAATCTGTTCATCCTCAAGCGAGCTCTTCTGCCAGCCAGGAAATGCTTTGACCTCAATGTCCCAAAACTCGATCACAGACGCTCGATCAAGCACCTTGTCGCTCAACCCATGAGTGGTCTCATCCATGTTCACGGTGCCGATGATCACGAGGTTGCTCGGATACGGAATGCCTGGAGGAACACCATCGATCTCGTCAACTTGACCGTGAAAGACGATCGTTTCGCCGGTTTCCATCGCTGAAAGCAGAGGCGCCAGATATTGTTCCGGATGAGAGAGGTTCATTTCATCAAGAACCAGTGTGTAGGGCTTCGTCGGGTTGGCGCTTGCCTGCAGGAGGAAATCCAGAACGCCGGTACGCACATATGCGTCAGACTCCAGCGGATTAACGTAACCCAGCAGACTCGTGTAGTCGTGCCAGCCTGGCTGGACAGGAACGATCAGCAACCCTTCACTTGGCTCGGGATCGTCCTGCCACAGACTGAGCGCATAATTACGGGCAAGTTGCGTTTTTCCCGCACCGCTTAAGCCTGTGAGTACCGCGAAATGGCGCCTCGGATGCCCCCACAATCCAGCATCAAGTTGTCCAATCAGCTCTTCTGGAAAGCGAAATTCTTGATCAAATCGCGCAATCAAGGCGCCTAGCTTAGGCCTCTCGATATCGATATCGAGCTGTACCGGAGGTATTTGAGCCAAGGAAGGGCTGATGTCTGGAATGCTCGCAAGACCCTTTGGTTCCCAGTGAATGCGGTTAACCCACTGTCTGCCCCTTTCAGTGAGGCTGAGCACTTTCTCGTAGATCGTGGCTAGATCAAGGTACCTGAACCAACTAATAATTGCTGAGGGGGCGAAATCAGACTTCCATCCAGGATTTGCCTTTCTGAGAGTGAGGATGGCCTCACGGTTGGATAACGGTGAGTCACGCAATGCCACTAGCAAATAGTCAAACCCCAAGATGCGGGTGATCATCCAGTCAATGATCTCATCTGGGTCACCCGACTCCAGAAATGCCTCGCCGCGGGGTGTTAATTGCAGGTTATTTCCGTTGGCACGCAGCACGCCCCATTCGGCGATCAGAGCGTTCAGCTGAGTGTTGCAAGTCGACGTTTTTGATTGAGGGCTGATCGATTGCAAGTGTTGGATGAAGTCTTCACGAGTGCATCCATCTGTTGCAAAGTCGATCATGCTTTGAATGGTGGCTGTGCCTCCGCCAATCGCCAGCAGACCGCGCCTCCTCCTTTCAGGAGGCAAGGGCTTGAGTACTTCGTCACCTGTCTCTAAGTCGGATATTTCGGTGGCTTCGCCTTCTGGGTTCTGAACATAGTTGACGAACATTAGCCAAGGCAACGTCAATCGTGAGACGCCCTCCCTGGAATAAACGTCAGCCACTTCACCCAGCACTTCATTTAACCGGTTCAACACGAGTCGGTGCAGATGACGTCTCTGACCGCTCAGTGGAAGCCCCAAGGCATGCGCCAGCTCTCGCAGTTTCCGATGATGCGCTATCGACGTGAAAGCACCTGGACAAAGCAACGCGAAGACGCGGTACATTTTGAGTCGAGGGTTTCTTTTGGTCAGCGCACCAACCGCGGACGCAATTTGCGACCAAGCTTCAGCGATGAGCATCTCATTCTCAGTAGGATCCCGGGTCTGCGCGTACTTTTGCTTCAGTTGCCAGAGGCTTTCTGCGATTTCCGAATTTTCGGCGACCGCAGATATGTTGATGCGCCCCATGCCTGTTGCCGAAACAGCCTCGGTATCCCAGAGCGCGAGTTGGAAGTCCTTGCTTATGAACTCCTCATGGGACACATCCCTGACACGCACCAACCATTTCTTGAATTCGGTGATCCAGCTTTGATTACCCGCCAAGGACATCACCTGCTCCTGGAGGCTAATACACGCAGTCCTCAGTTGTTCGTCGTCCTTAAGATCCAGCAAGTCCATTCTCCCCAAGCGATATTTATAGATGGCGAGATAATGTCACTGCTGCGGGCTGGAAGCCAGATCCGACCTTTGACGTAGCAGGAGGTAAGCGAGAGCATTTCACTATCTCTCACCCTGCATGACCTAGTCGTAGGCTGACGCACCGGCTTGATGGGTTAGCCATTATCCTGGAGCTTAATCGTTTTGAGCGGGCCAAAGCGGATTACAGGGATACGCTGGGATTTTTCCGCAAGGAGGACCTATGCAGCATTTTTTCAGTTGGGATACCCGTCGCGGCAACCATGATTGCACTGCCGACATTCAGCTCGGGTGACCCATATGAGCCTTGGCGGATTTGCACCGGACTTCTGATAGGCGCCGTCTCATCGCTGGCTTCCAGAGATATGGGCCGCAAGCCTAAAACCATCGCATCCTACCTGGTGGGCAGTGAAAAAATTTCGAGATACTCAGGCCATACGCTTCATCGCAAGTTTGAGGAGTTCATAAACGACTAGCAGGCATAACTGAAGCCCTAACGGGTTCCATGTTCAAATCTGACGGCCTTACACGGTCGATTCGCGTTCAGATGTCCGATGCGCGTCACATCCGCTCCGCATTACGTAAGAAGTAGGCTGGCCTGATACATGAACGCCTGAACTGATGGCGTTGCACCTTTCAGGATCACGGCTGTGGAGAACGCAACCGCGGCGAAAATGGAAAAAACCAGCGATGCTCCGACGGCAATTCAGGATTTACGAATTATCACATGTGCTGCCAATACCTTTGAGAGCTGCTTTATTAACGGTGTCAAGGGCAGCGCGGTGATGTCGCTGAGAATACGCTCACGAAATCCGCTGCATCATTGATCTTTCGCGCCACACCCAGTAAAAACTGTCTTCCCTTTCCGCCCTTGCAAGGAGCTGCGGATGCTTGAGCTCACCACGCAACGCCTGGACCTGCGCACGATGGTCGAATCCGACTGGCCGCTGTTCCTCAGGCTGCATTCCGAGCCGCAAACCATGCAGTATGTGTTCGGTGAAATCGCCGAGGACCAGGTGCGCAAAGGCTTCGAGCATCGGCTTCCGGCCTGGGGGCCGCAGTCGGATCACTGGTTGTGTCTGGTGGTGATCGACAGGGCCAGCGGGCAGGAACTGGGTGTGACCGGATTCCGCATCCTGTCGCCGGGGCATGCCGAGGTGGGTTGCCTGCTGTTGCCCGAGCATCAGGGCAAAGGCTTTGGCACCGAGTCGCGGCAGGCGATCATCGACTATGCCGCGGCCATCGGCCTGGACTCGTTGGAGTCGACCGTGACCGACGGTAATATCGCGTCATGCAAGGTTCTGGAGAAATGCGGTTTTGTATTCGAGCGCCGCGTGCCGCAGGCCTATCAGATTGGAGATCGGTGGTTTGACGACCTGATCTACCGCTATCAAATCAGCTGACCGGTTTTATCAGCGACCGCCAAGGAGGCCCTCCTCGTGAACCCTTATCAGTGCCTGCCACCCCGCGCTTTCTGGCGCACCGCCGTGGCTGACAAGCCCGCGCTGAACATCGATCAACTGTGGACGCCACAATTCGAGATCGGCAACAAGGACGCCATCGTCACCGCCGGCTCGTGTTTCGCCCAGCACATCGGCCGGGCGCTGGGCGAACGCGGCATGAACTGGCTGGATGCTGAACCGGCCCCGCCCGGACTGCCCGAAACCGACTGGAAGGCCCATAACTATGGAGTTTTCTCGTTTCGTACCGGCAATCTGTACACTCCGGCGATGCTGTGCCAATGGCTGGAATGGGCGCTCGGCGTGAGCCTGCCACCCGACGAAACCTGGGCCCATGACGGGCGTTTCTTCGACCCGTTCCGCCCCGCCGTGGAACCCGACGGCTTTGCCAGCGAGGACGCAGTGTTCGCCTCGCGTGAAGCCACCCTCGATGCCATCCGCACCGCCCTGCGCCGCGCCAAAGTGTTCGTGTTCACCCTGGGCCTGACCGAAGCCTGGCAGAACCGCCAGACCGGTCTGGTGTATCCCGTGTGCCCCGGCACCGTGCGCGGCACCTTTGATCCGCAGCTGCACTGCTTCTGCAACTTCGGCTTCATGGACACCTATGGGGACATGGTCAGGGCGCTTGAGTTGATGCGTTCGATCAACCCGCAACTGCGCCTGCTGCTCACCGTGTCACCGGTGCCCCTGACGGCGACCGCCACGGGCGAGCATGTGTTGAGCGCCACCACCTATTCCAAATCAGTCCTGCGCGCCGTTGCCGGGCAGCTGTGCGAAGACCTGCACGACGTCGACTATTTCCCCTCCTTCGAAATCATCACCGGCACGCCTTTCAAGGGCGCGTTCTACCAACCCAACCAGCGGGAGGTCACGCCTGAAGGCGTGGCATTTGTCATGCGGCAGTTTTTCGCCGGGCTCGATGCGGTTCAACCGCTGCAGGCGCCGACCAGCGTTGCCTCCACCTGCGTGTCCAGTGAGGAGCTTGTCTGTGAAGACGCCGTGCTCGATTACTACGCCTAGGTTTCTGCTGCTGGGCGATTCCCATGCCGGGGTCATCGGCAAGGCAGCGCAGGCCCGCGAGTTGCCTTTCAGTGGCGGCCCGCTGGGCACCGGCCGGGATTTCGCGGTGGATTTTTTCAGCCTGACCCGTCATGACGTGGCGTTTCGGGACGTCGAGATGGAGCGCCTGTATCGCCAGGCCCTTGAGCCATTCGAAGTACCGCAACTGGCGAAGGTCGGGGTGCCGCTGGTAAGTACCATCGGCCTGAGCCTGCACTATCTCGCCACCGCGCCGAACTGGACCTGCTACCAGACGCCGGACGGCGAATTCGACGAAGGTTTTCTCACCAGGCCGCTGTTCGAGTCCATCATCGACACCTTGTCCCGGCCTGCGCTGGCGTTTTATGAACAGGCCCGGGCGCTGAACCTCAAGGTGTTCGCCGTGCTGCCGCCGCAGCGGGTGCCAGAGCTGTCCGACCCACGCGTGTTCATGGCCGCGCAGGCGCTGCTGATCGAGCGCCTGCAAGGGCTCGGCATCGAGCTGATCGACGTGCGCGCGGCGGCGAATGATGAGCTGGGTTTTCAGCTTCCGGCGTACTGCGAGGTGGATGACCCGTTGCACGGGAATCTGGCGTTCGGCGAGTTGATCGTCGAGCAACTGCTCAAACAAGGTCTGTGAATGAGCGGTGGGAGCGGCGCCCTCTCCCACCGGTTTTTTAGACTCAAGCCTTGGGCTGCGTCCCCAGAATCGTCACCCGCTCGCCATACCGCGAGTGCGGAAAATAATCCCAGACCGCATGGTGCTGTGTGCAGCGGTTGTCCCAGAACACCAGGCTGTTCGGCGCCCAGCGCACGCGACAGCTGACGACCGGTTCGCGGGCGACCAGGTCAAACAGCATGTTCAACAGTACCTGACTTTCACCGTCAGACAACTGGACGATGTGCGAGGTGAACCCGGAATTGACGAACAGCGACTTGCGCCCGGTTTCCGGGTGGCGAACCACCACCGGGTGTTCGGTTTTCGGCAGATTGGCCGGCGCCTCATAGCCCTTCCACGGAATCGCACCGTCATGGATCGCGGTCAATTCTCCGAGAAACTGCTGCATCGTCGGCGACAGCATTTCCAGCGCCAGGTGCATGTTGGCGAACAGCGTGTCGCCGCCGGTGCCGATGGCCGGGGTTTCCTTGACGTACAGCATCGAGCCCATGGACGGCGCCAGATCGGCGGTGCCGTCGGTGTGCCAGGTTTCGCCGGCCACGTAGCGCGATTGCGCATTGGCGCGGATCACCACCAGCTCCGGGTCATCGCCGTCGATGTCTTCCACCGGCAGAGCCCGCAGCTCACCGAACAGCCGGCCAAACGCCTTGTGTTCGTCCACCGTCAGGTGCTGATCGCGGAACACCACCACGTGGTTCTCCAGAAAGGCCCGGCGGATTTCCGTGAGCTGCTCGTCGCTCAGCGGCTGCGAAAGATCGACGCCGCCGATCTCGGCGCCGATGATCGGCGTGATCCGCTCGACCGTGATGTGCTGATACGGCGCGCGCCGTTCGGCGGCGATGCGCTCGATTGCCTTGAGTGCCAACTGATCCATGTTCCCTCACCTTTTTTATTGGAACGACACCGATGATTGCTCGTGCAGCGAACGCGGGCGCATGTCGATCCAGTGTTCGTTGATGTAATCCAGGCAGACCTGGCGTTCGCCACGCATCCCCGCCTCGTTCCAGCCGCTGGCCATCGGCTTGCCCGCCGGCCACAGGGAATACTGACCCTGGGCGTTGATCACCACATCGAATTGCAGGTGTGCGTCATTCATGTCGTTCTCCTGTTGAACGCGATTGCAGCGTGGCCAGACTCCGGTCGAGCCCGGCGGCGAGATGGTTGAATACGGCATGTCGCTGTTCGTCGCTCCAAGCGCAGGCCCCGACGTAAACCCGCACGGACGCCCCGCACACCTGAGCGCAGGTGTCTGCATCGTCGTCCGCAAAGGCCCGGGCCGACACCTCGGCGTTGGCGCTGGCATGAGCCTGGGCAAACGCGGCGGCAGCAGCCTCGGTATTGAGTTGTGCGTAATACTCGGCGAACGCCTCGGCATCGCCGAAGTGCTCGGAAATCGTGGCGCTGTTCGCCGGTGCGAGGCCGTAGGCCATCGCACTGGCGTGGGCCTTGGCGTACGCCGCGTCGTAGGGGTAGGCCTTGCGGTACAGCGCCAGCAACACCGGTTTGAGCGTGGCCCGCCACTCGCCCTGACGCCCGATCACGCCGAGCGCCGCCCGCTGATGCAGGCTTTGCAACGCGAGCAGCGCCTGCTGATGTTCCGGCAAGGCTTCGCAGAGCATCGGCATGACCACGTCGGCCTGCCAGAGATGAAACAGCTGAAACGGCACCTGACCGCGCAATTGCCTCAAGCGAAAGGCCGCGTTCGAATCGGCTTCGCACAACACCTTGGTCAAGGCCAGCCACCATCGCGGCATCGAGATCGGATCATTCATGGCGCAGGCTCATCCGTACCGATCACCTCGGCCAGCAACCGCGCCCAGCGGCCCGCCACGATGCCGTAGTGATCGGTGTCGAGGGTTTGCCAGCTGCGCAACTGCGGCAGCAAGGCCTGCCAATTGCGTTGCAGGTCGTCCGGGTTCCAGGCATTGCCCAGCCCGTAAGGATTGGCGTGCCCGGCGATGAACAGCCGCACCGCTGTGGTCGCCAGCGCCGGCGGCTGGAAGTCGAGCATGCTGCTCATGTTGTTGCGACAGCACACCGTCAGCCGTTGCAGATACGCCTGACGTTCCTCGGCCATGCCCTGCCCTTCAACCTCCGGCCAGCGCTGGGCGAACTCGCGTTGGAACACCTGCTCGATCGTCTGTTCGTCGATGCCGGCCAGTTCCGCACCGGCATCCGGCGCGGGCGGGTCGATCAGGTATAACAACGGTTGCCTGAATCCGTCAGCCCGGGCCTGATGACACAGAGCCTGCGCCACCCATGCACCAAATGACCAGCCAGCCAGGCGCCAGGTGCTGCCGTGCGGAAGGTGGGCCTTGATCGCCGCCTGATACCGGCGTGCACGTTCGTCCACGCTGATGTTCGGCAACTGCGGGAGACGCAGCGCCGGGTCGGCGATCACGCACACACCCAACTCCGCCGGCAATGCCGAGACCAGTTCCCGATAGGCCTGAACATCGCCACCCACCGGGTGGATCAGGTACAGCCAATCGTGGCCGGCACCGGCATGCCATTGATCAATCCGCACCGCGTCGTGCCAGTCGTGCGGTGCAGCCAGGGGCGCCTCTGCAACCGTGGCGGTCGACACCAGCCCAAGCACTTCGCTCAGGCTGACCTTGTGGCTGAATTGCGACAGCTGGAATACCTCACCAGTGGCCGCTTGCAGTTCGTCGATCAGGTCGAGCAGCGTCAGCGAATCCGCGCCCAGGTCGTACAGTGAATCGTCGTCCTCCAGCTCGGCCACACCGAGCCACTTGCACAAACACTCACGCAGGCGCGTCGACAGATCCACGCCCTTCGGTGCCTCGAGCACTGCGGCCACGGCACCATGGCGAACCGGATAGAACCGCCGCGCCGTGTCGATGCCGGTGGTGGAGATCAGTAGCTGCGGCAACTGCGTCGCCATCGCCAGATCGAACACCCGACAGCCCTCTTCGGCGGACAGGCCAACCTTCAGATGCTCCAGGTGCGCGGTGTCTGCGCTGTTGCTGGTGGTGGCCATGCCGATGTCGCGCCAGATGTCCCAGTTGATCTCCAGGCGCAGGCAAGCGTCGGTCGCGTTCGGGCGATAGTGGGTGAAGCCGTCGAGCACCCCGCTGGCCGCTGCGTAGTCCAGATGCCCCGCGCCGCCAAACAGTGCTGACATCGACGAGCAGTACAGGACAAAATCCGGCGTCAGGTGCTCGATCAAGGCCTCGACCGCCAGCATGCCGCGGGTCTTGGCGGCCATGGCCTGGGCCATTTGCCGAGCATCGCGATGACGAATCAGGCTGCCTGCACCGACGCCCGCCGCATGAATCACCCCGCTCACACGACCGTAACGAACGGCCAGTTGATCGAGTACCTGCGGCCAGCGCGGCAGGTCGGCGATGTCCGCTTTGATGCAGTCGATCCGCAAAGCGTAAGCCGCCAGAGACGCCGGCAATTGCCCCTGACGCGAGAGCAGCACCACCCGGCGTGCAGGTGCCTGCAGCAGGTGTTCGCACAAGGTCCGGCCGATGCCGCCGCTGCCGCCCAGTACCAGGAACGTACCGTCTTCCGGCAGAAGCCCTGATGTCGTTGCCGGGCCGGTCAATGGCTGAGGCATTAAACGTGGCTGCCAGAGATAACCATCGCGCACCGCCATTCGCCGAGGCAATGAGACCGGATCGACCAACAACGCTGCCAACTCGCCCGCGTACGTTCCGAGGCGTGACGACGGCCAGTCCAGCCAGTGGCAACGCACCGGGTATTCCTGCGGCACCACTTCAGTGACGCCGGCCAGCGCTGCCAGTTCGGGCCGCTGAACCTCGCCGTCCACCGGGCATGCCTGCCACGACATCAACCACAACCGCAGCCGGGTCGTGCGCGGGGTTTGCCCCCAGGCCTGCATCAGCGCACTGATCGTGTCCAGACAGGCCCACTGCGCCAGATCCAGCGATTGCTCGTTGACTGCACCAGACACCGCCAGTGGCAAGGCATGCAGCCAGTCGAGCTCGCCGAGTGCAGGTTCTGCGACCTCAGCGAGCAAACGGCTCAGGGCCTCAGCGTCCAGCGGATCAAGCTCGAAACGGTCCGTGCTCAGGCGTTTGAAACCGTTGCCGGTGCGCACTTGAATCACGCGTCGATACACGGCGTTCAGGCTCGCCAGCAATGTCGATTCGGGCGCGTCATGGCTGCACAGAATTAGCACCTCGCGGGATCCGGCCGTCGCTGCCGCGCTCAGGCGCCGGGTGCGCACCCACTGTCGCTGGTGGAACCAGTCCGCCAGCGGTTGTCGCTCAAGGGGTGGCGCATCAGGTTGAACAGCTACAGGTGGCTGGAAACGATACGGCTGAAGATCGAACGATGACGGCGGCAAATCCCAGGGCGGCGGTGCCGAGCACTGCGACCATTGGATATTCGCGCCTTCGTACCAGGCGTCCAGCAGCTCCTGCGGCGATTGATCAACGACTTTAAGTTGCGCGCCCGAAGCGGTGATTTCCTTGATCGCTGTCGGCTGCAATGGAATGTCGTCACCCGGCCGGCAGACCATCGCGAAGCGCCAGCGCAGTTGCCGACGACCTGACTGCAAGTGCCGCAACAACGCGGTCTGCTGCTCAGGATTCGTTTGCAGGTATTCGCGAATCGCCGCGATATCGCGCAGCAACTCCGCCCGGCTATGCGCTGAAATCATCAGCAGCGGCAACGTTTCCTCAACAGTTTGCTGCGCCGTAGGTGCAGCACCAACGATGACATGCGCGTTGGTCCCGCCGATCCCGAAACTGCTGACACCGGCCAGTCGCCGCCGCCCTTGCGGCCATGGCCGGGCCGTGGTCGGCACATAGAACGGCGAATGCTCCAGGTCGATCTGCGGGTTGATCCGGCCAAAACCCAGGTTAGGCGGCAGTACGCCATGGAACACCGCGAGGCTGGCGCGAATCAACCCGACCACGCCCGCCGCCGCACCCAGATGACCGATCTGGCTTTTCACCGAGGCCAGCGCGCATCGGCCGGCCGGCGCATCGCCGAACGCCTTGGTCAACGCCGCGACCTCGATCGGATCGCCGAGCAAGGTGCCGGTGCCGTGGGCCTCTACGTAGCCGATGTCAGCGCCGGTTAACCCGGCACGGCTCAAGGCATCGCGGATGACCGCGCTCTGCCCCGCCACCGACGGCGCGGTGTAACTCATCTTGGCCCGGCCATCGTTGTTCAACGCCGATCCCTCGACCAGCGCGTAAATCCGGTCGCCATCGGCCCGCGCCTTGGCCAGCGGTTTGAGCACCACTACGCCGTAGCCGCTGGCGCCAAGGGTGCCGCTGGCGTCGTCGCTGAACGGACGACACAAACCGTCGGCGGAGAAAATGTGCTGCGAGCGGTGCCGGTAGCCCTCGGTCAGCGTCGGGTCGATCAGCACCCCGCCCGCGAGCATCACGTCGCTGTCGCCCTGACGCAGCATCGAACTGGCCAGGTGCACGGCGATCAGCGAGCTGCCGCAAGCAGCCTGCACGCTCAGGGCCGGGCCGTTCAGGTCCAGGTGATACGCGGCTTTGGTTGCCAGAAAATCCTTGTCGTGATGCAGCGCCAGCTGGAAGCCGTCGGGCAAATCGTCGTCTGCGGTTTCACGCAGCATTTGCTGGAAGTAAGTGGTTTCGCCGCAACTGGCGATCAGGCCGATGCGCGGGCCATTCACCGACGGGACGATGGCCGCGTGTTGCAGGGCCTGAACGCACGCCATCAGCAGATGCCGCTGTTGCGGGTCCATCAGGCGCGCTTCCTGGCGGCTGATGCCGAAGTACTCAGCATCGAAATCGAGCATGCCCGCCAGTTGACTGCGGGCGCCGACCAGCCCCTCGTCAGCGGCAAAGTGCTCAATGCCCAGCCGATTGCCTTGCACCATTGCCCAGAACTCGGACAGGTTCTGCGCCCCGGCGACATTGACCGACATGCCGATGATCGCCATCGGCTGATGGCCTGCATCGGTCTGCCTTCCACGCTCGGCCACGTCCACCGGCGCGGTCGACAGATGCGCCGCCAGTTGTCGCACCGTGACGTATTCAAACAGGTCGGCCATTGTCACCTTGTGCGGCAGCTCTTCGGCGTAACGGCCATGCAAACGCATCAAGCCGAGGCTGGTGGCGCCGGCCTCGAAGAAGGTCTGCTGCGGTTCGATGTCCCGTCCGATCACGGCCTGGAACAACTCGCTGAGTTGCCGTTCCAGCGCGGTCAATTGAACAACCGGTGTTGGCGTACTGCGCCGCTCCAGGGCCTCGCCAACATTCGGCAAGGCGTTGCGGTCGATCTTGCCGCTGGGCGTGCGTGGCCAGAGGTCGATCCGCCGGTATTCATCGATTCGCACATGGGCCGGCAGCAGTTGCGCGACCTGACGATCCAGCTCACCGGATGTCGCAGGTTCGCCCTCGAGCTGCAGCCAGGCGATCAGCCGTGGCGGATCGGCCTGCACCGCCACCACCGCGTTGACCACTTCCGGCACCTGCATCAGCGCCGACTCGATCTGACCCAGTTCCAAACGATGGCCGCTGAGTTTGATCTGCTGATCGTCACGTCCCAGATAATGCAGGCAGCCCTGGGCATCGGCCCACGCCAGATCGCCGGTGCGGTAGTACAAACGGCCGTCTGCCAGCTCGACAAACCGCGCAGCGTTCAACTTTGGATCAGCCAGGTAGCACCGGGCAACCATTGGCCCGGCCACCAGCAGGTAGCCACGGCAGCCGTTGGGCACCGGGCGGTCATGCTCATCGACCAGCAACAGCCGCGCATTGCCAACCGCATGGCCGATCGGCGCGCGCAACGACCAGTTCCGCGCCACGGACGGCAGGCGCAAGGCGCTGACCACGTGGGTTTCGGTCGGGCCGTAATGGTTGAACAGCGAGGCGTGCGGCATGCCGCCGAACCAGTTGCGCAGCGCATCGGTGCAAAGCAGTTGCTCGCCGGCCGTGATCACCTCGCGCAACGCCGAAGGGTAAATGCCCCGGGCCACGGCGGTTTGCGCCAGGTGCTGCAAGGCCACGTACGGTAGAAACAGGCGCTCGATCCGCGCCTCGACCATGTACTCCAGCAACGCCTCGGCGTCCTGACGCCAGCGCGGCGTGATCAGGTGATAGCACCCGCCGCCGCACAGGGTGCTGAAAATCTCCTGAAACGACACATCGAACGACAGCATCGAGAACTGCAGGGTTACCGCTTTGGCCGGCAACTGCCCTTCGGTGCGCTGCCATTGCAGCAGGTTGCACAGGGTGCGCTCCGACACTTGCACACCTTTGGGCGTGCCGGTCGATCCGGAGGTGAACAGCGTGTACAGCGGCCGTTCGCCGGCGTGGCGTCGACGTTCGAACGTTGTGGCATTGGCGCTCAGATCGACCCGATGGGTGGCGAATCGTCCGGCGTTCAGGTCATCCAGCGCTGACTTCGTCATATCGCTGAACAGCACGCAATGCGGTTGCGCCTGTTCCAGCACCTGGCGCTGGATCGCAACCGGATAGGCAGGATCCAGCGGCACGGCCGTCAGATTGAGTTTGGCCAGGGCCAGCAAGGCGACGATGTGTTCCACCGAGGCATCGAGGAACAGCACGACATGCAATGGCGCGTTCCCGACGGGCAACGGATGGCACTCGATCAGGTTTGCCGTCAGAGCATCGGCCAGCGCATTCAGTTCGCTGTAGGTAAGGCGCCGCTGGCCTTGAACCAGCGCAACCGCATCCGGCGTGCAATGCACTTGATGCTCGAACCCGTCCGCCAGTGTGTTGAACGGCAGCGCAGTCCGAGGGCCCTCACTGGCCGGGGGCAAACCACGTCGATACGGACCGAGCAAATCGTTGAGGTTGGCCGCCGGGGTTTCCAGCAACAGGTCCAGGCCTCGGCGAAACAGCGCATTCACTGCGCGCATCTGTTCGCCATCGAAGTAGCTGCACTGATATTCCCACCAGCATTCCAGTTGCGACCCGCTGCCCACCATCAACAGCGTCAGCGGGCACTTGGCGTGCAAGTGCTCGTTGAATTGCAGCGTCGCGTGCAGGTTCGAATCGGCCAGCGCTGCGTAATCGGTGTTCTCCAGCACGAACATGAAATCGAACAGTAACGGGCTCGACGACAGCCGCAGGTCTTCCACCAGATCCGCCAGCGCCACGTCCTGCAACGCCAGTACCTCGCGCACCGTGGCGGTCTGCTTGCGCAACTGTTCGTCCAGGGTCGATGCCTGCTCGACGGCGGTCGGGATCAGCACGGTGTTGGCAAACATGCCGACCGTGTCTTCGAACTCCGCCAGTGGCCGGTTGGACACCGGACTGGCGATCCGTGGCCGTTCGCACCCGGTCAGGGCGTACAGGCTCCAGGCGAAGACGCTGAACAGCACTTCGAAACGGGTCAGCCGTTGTTGGGTGCAAAAGCGTTCGAGGGCCGCGCTGCGCAGGGTGCCCAAAGGTTCCCGGTGCAACCGGGCGTCCGGGCTGATTTCGCGCATTGGCATCAATGCAGGCGACGGTTCTTCCTGACGGCGATGCAACTCGGCGAGGGCGCGGCGCTGGTCACGATAATGCGGATCGACGCTCCACTGGCGCTGCCACTGGCCAAACTCCAGCGTCGTCAAGCGGGCCGCGGGTTGCAGGCTGTCGCGGCCTTGCAGGACATCGCTGTAAAGCTGCGCCAGGTCGTCGAACAGCAGATTCACAGACCAACCATCGACGATGATGTGATGCAGGTTCAGCAACAGCCGGCAGCCGCCATCGGCGAACGGCAACAGCCAAGCCTGAAACAGCTTCGGGGTGGTCAGGTCGAACGGCGCGGCGAACACTAGGTCGGCGAAGGCCTGCCAGTTGTCCTCGGTGAAATGCCCGACCGCAAAGATGCGACAGGTCGAGCCCTGCTCGGCGATTACCTGATCCAGTCCATCGGCACCCGCCACGAATGCCGTGCGCAATCCCGGATGACGCTGCACCAGACGCCCCAACGCCTCGGCCAGTGCCGCGACTTCGACCCCTGCCGCCAGATTCAGAATCAGCGGCACGCTGTAGGCGGTCGAGGTCGGCGAGCGTTGTTGCAACAGCCACAGGCGGCGCTGTTCGGCGGTGGCCGTTAGGCGTTTTGCGCGACTGATCGCAGGCGCGGGTGGGTAGATCGACGCGCCGTTCGTTTCACCGCTCAGTTGTACGGCCAATGACGAGAAAGGCTCGTTGAGCAACGTATCGATCGCGATCTCGCGCTGCCAGCGGACACGGATCGCCGAACGCAGGCGCATCGCCTTGAGCGAGTCGCCGCCACAGCCCAGCCAATCGTCCTGCGCACTCAGATAGGGTTGGCTGAGCAGCGAACGGGCCTGACTCAGCAACCAGTCCAGCGCCGGTGATGCGTTTTCGTTATCCGTAGCCGGCAAGACTGGGTGCCACGGACTCAAACCTTGGGCCAGCAAGCTATCACGATCGATCTTGCCATTCGCCGTCAGCGGCAGGCGCTCCAGCAGGAACAGCTGATTAGGCCGCATGTAAGGCGGCAGTTGTGCCCGCAGATGGTTTTCGAAAGCGTGATAGTCCAGAGCCCGGCGAGGCACGATGAACGCCAGCAACTGATGATCTTCCGCCGCCTGCCGCCGGGTGCAGACATACACCTGCGCCACACCCGGATGCTCCAGGATCCGTTGTTCCACCTCCCCCGGCTCGATCCGGAAACCCCGGATCTTCACCTGCCGGTCGACCCGCCCCAGGTACTCGATCAAGCCTTCGGCATTGCACCGCACCAGATCGCCGGTGCGGTAATGCACCTGCGCGCCACCGTCGAGGTCGGGCAAACGGACGAACTGGCGGGCGGGTTCTTCGGGCCGGTTGCGGGAGCCACGGGCGACACCACTGCCACTCAAATACAGCTCGCCGACCTCGCCTGCCGACACCGGACGTTGCTGCTCATCCAACACCTGCACACCGGTATCCGGCAACGGCCGGCCAATGGGCGCCGAGTCGCCGGCAAAATCGCGGCTGATCGGCCAGCACAGGGCAAACGTGGTGCATTCGGTGGGGCCGTAGACGTTGAAGATCCGGCAGCGGCTCTCAGGATTGGCCCGATACCACCCGCGAACGGCGGCAGCGCTGATCTGCTCACCGCCGATCAGCACCTGACGCATGCTGGAAAAGCACGACGGCCACTCGGCAATCATCGTGTTGAACAGCGACACCGTCATGAACAGGTTGTCGACCTGCGTGCGCTCCAGCACCTCGGCCAGTCGACGCGCATCCAGCACGTCCTCGTCAGCGATCAGGACGCAGCAACCGCCGTTGAGCAGCGGCGCCCACAGTTCGAAACTGCACGCATCGAATGCCGGGTTGGACAGGCAGGCAAACCGGTCCGTCGGGCGAATCTCGATATAGCCGTCGGTGGACGCCAGCCGCAGCAAGCCGCGCTCGCCAACCTCAACCGCTTTCGGCGTGCCGGTGGTGCCCGAGGTGTAGAACAGGAACATCACCTCGGCGAAGTCTTCGGCCAGTGCTTGCGGCGGGGCGTCCGACTGATCGAGCAAGGCCTCGACGTTGGTTTGCCACAGTGAAGGCGACCACAACGATTCGTCATTCAGGGTAATCAGGCCGACACACGCCGCATCCGCCAGCATCAGTTCCCGACGTTGGCGCGGGCTGGCCCGGTCCAGCGGCACCACTACCGCGCCAACTTTCAACGCGCCGATAATCGCCGCCAACCACTGCCAGCATCGCGGCATGCACAGCGCCAGCGACTGGCCGGGCTCGACGCCGCGCGCCAGCAACCCTCGGGCGATGCGTTCGCTGGCGCTGGCCAGTTGGGCGTAAGTCAGCCTGACCGACTGATCGATCACCGCCGGGGCTTGCGGATTGCGCGCCACTTGCTCGGCAAAACGCGCGAGCAACGGCCTGTCATTGGACGCACTCATTATTTCGCCTCCTGCGCGTCGAAGCGTTGCAGCTCCCGACGGATGATTTGCGAGACCCGGTGGATTTCCGCGCTTTCGAGCATGTCCCAGTGCCCGCCGCTGACCAGTTTCGCCAGATAGCCGCTGCCCGCGCGGCGACGCCAGAAGCCGCGCAGTTCATGCAACTGATGGCGGCTGAAATCTTCCCGCGCCTGGATCAGCACCACACGACCGGCGCGCGGCGAGCACTCATAAGCGGCCATGGCCAGCCGATTGTGGTTGTAGATGTTGAAATAGCGCTCGACCTGGGCGTCTTCGATGCCGGGGTACATGCCGTTGAAGCGCACCAGTTTGTCGCGAAACTCGGCCATGTCCACGGTGCCGATCTGCTCGCGGAAACCGGGGTCGTCGCTACCCTGGGTGTCAAGCAGCACCACCGTCACCTGACGATGCCCCGCCGCCGTCAACCGTCGCGCCATTTCATAGGCTACGAGGCCGCCGAACGACAACCCCGTGAGGATCAGCGGTTGCTGTGTCAGCGGCTCAATCTGGTGCAAGTAGGCCTCGGCCATCGCTTCGACCGTCGGCTCGGTGCTTTCCCCCGGATTCAGCCCCGGCGATTGCACGCCGTAGACGCCGGTTGTATCCGGCAGCACCTTGGCCAGCGATAGGTAGCAGAACGCCGTGCCGCCCGCCGGGTGAATGCACACCACGTTGTGCTGGCCGCTGCCGCGTCGGAATTCGATCAGGTTGCTCTGGGCCAGCGCCGGGTTGGCCCCGACCCGCAGCCAGCCGCCCAGCGCTTCGATGGTCGGGTAGCTGAGCACTACGCGCACCGGCACTTCGACCGCGAACTGCTGGCTGATTTCATGAGCCATTTTGATTGCGGCGATGGAGGTGCCGCCGACATTGAAAAAGTTGTCGCGAATGCCGATCTGCGGCGCCAGCAACAGGCTTTTCCAGATCTGGTACAACGCCAGTTCGATGTGATCGCGCGGGCTGCTCAGGTTGACCTGGCGGTTGGTCATCTCTTCATCCGCCAGCGCTGTCAGCGCGGTTCGGTCGACCTTGCCGTTGGCGGTCAGTGGCAGCGCGTCGAGCCACAGGTAGCTGCCGGGGATCACCGCTCTGGGCAGTGTCGTCGCCAGATGGGCGTGCACCGCTGCTTCGTCCACAGTCTCGGCCACCACGCAACAGGCCACCAGCCGCTGATCCTGCGCTGCTTCGCCGACCATCAGCACCACGGCGCTGCGAATGCCGGGAAACGCTTCGAGCCGGGCCTCGATCTCGCCCAGTTCCAGACGCACGCCGCGCAACTTGACCTGAAAGTCGTTGCGACCGAGAAATTCCAGTTGACCGTCCGGGCGATAACGCGCCAGATCGCCGCTGCGATAGAGCCGGTCGCCTGTCACAAACGGATTGTCGATAAAGCGCTCGGCACTGAGCTGCTCCAGTCCCAGATAGCCACGGGCCACGCCCACGCCGCCGATGTGCAGATGTCCGGTCACGCCCACCGGCACCGGCTGGTCGCGGTCATCAAGCACGTAAAAACGGTTATTGGAAATCGGCCGGCCGATCGGCAGTTGCCGGGCCGGCACCTCGGCGCCAGGCTCCAGGGTCCAGATGCTGTTGATCACCGTGGTTTCGGTCGGGCCGTAGACGTTGTGCAGCCGCGCATGGGGCAGGCGCTCCTGAAAGCGCCGGGCCAGAGCCGGTGGCAGTTCACCGCCGCCGCTGAACACGTCAGTCAGCGACGCACACTGGCTGACCTCGTCGACCTCCAGAAACAGCTGTAGCATCGCCGGCACGAACACCAGCGCCGTGACCTTCCGTTCGTGCACCTCGCGCGCCAGATACGCTGGTTCGTAATGCCCGCCGGGCCGCGCGATCACCAGCCGCCCGCCAGTTGCCAGCGGCCAGAACGTCTCCCACGCCGAGGCATCGAAACCGAACGGAATCTTGTGCAGCATCGCCCCCGCTTCGCCGCAGACCTGCAAACACCACAGCAGCAGGTTGCTCAGGCCACGGTGGGCGACCATCGCCCCCTTGGGCAAACCGGTGGTGCCCGAGGTGTAGATCACGTAGGCGAGGTGGTCAGGGGTGACGCCGACATGGCGCGGATCAAGATTGTCCGCCGGCAATGACGCCCAGCTCGCGGCATCTTTTTCGAGGTCGAGAATCGGCGCTTCCCAGGTCGAGCCTTGCACGGCTTGCCGCAGGATAGCGTGCGCCGAGCCGAGGGTCAGCAGCACCGCCGGCGTGCTGTCACCGAGCATATGGCTCAGGCGCCCCAGCGGATAATCCGGATCCAGCGGCACGTAGGCGCCGCCGGCCTTGAGCACTGCCAGCAACGCGACCGGCAACTCCAGCGAGCGCTCGATGCACACCGCCACGCGCACATCCGGGCCGACGCCCAAGTTGCGCAAGTGCCGCGCCAGGCGGTTGGCCTGGGCATTGAGTTCGGCGTAGTCAAGCGACTCACCCTCGAACACAACTGCGCAGGCCTGAGGGTTGCTCGCCGCCTGCGATTCGACCAGTTGATGCACGCAGGGCGCCGCTTGCGTCAGTGGCGCGGCGCGGTTGAACTCCACCAGCATCTGCTGACGCTCCGCCTCGTTCATCAACGGCAAGGCATTGATCGGTTGCTTGGCGTCGGCGGCGATCTGCTCGAGCAGGTGGCGGTAGTGCCCGCTCAGGCGTTCGATGGTCGCAAGGTCGTAGAGGTCGGTGTTGTATTCCACCAGCAAGTCCAGTCGCCCTGCCCGCTCGACCCATTCGAATGCCAGATCGAACTTGGCCGTGGCACTGCTGGTGCCGTACGGCGCCAGTTCCAGAGCGGGCATCTGCACCGCGTTGCCCGGGGTGTTCTGCAGCACCAGCATCACCTGGAACAACGGTGAGTGACCGGGATCGCGCGGCGGGTTGACGGCCTCGACCACGCGATCGAACGGCACGTCCTGATGGGCGTGGACGTCGAACATCTGCCCCCGCACCTCACGCAGCAGTTCAGCGAAGGTCTGCTGCGGATTCAGGCGCTGACGCAGCACCAGCGTATTGACGAAATGACCGATCAGCGGCTCGATTTCCGGACGATTGCGATTGGCGAACGGCGTGCCGATGCACAGATCCTGCTGACCGCTGTGGCGCCACAGCAGCACCGCCAATGCGCCCAGCAACACGTTGAACAGCGTGCCCTGGGTCTGCCGGGCCAGCGCGGTGAGTTCACGCAAGGTGCCGCCATCGACGGACGAACTGAACGTGGCCCCGACAAAGCGCTGCACCAGCGGTCGCGGCCGGTCGGCGGGCAAGGTCGATAACAGCGGCGCGTCGTCCAGGGTGCGGCGCCAGTAATCGAGTTGCGCGTCCAGCGCCGCACCACCCACCCGCTGTTGCTGCCAGCACGCGTAGTCGGCGTATTGCACCGACAACGGCGCAAGAGTCGAGGTTT
The DNA here is from genome assembly GCF_001297215.1 of Pseudomonas sp. RIT-PI-o. Lineage (NCBI taxonomy): Bacteria > Pseudomonadati > Pseudomonadota > Gammaproteobacteria > Pseudomonadales > Pseudomonadaceae > Pseudomonas > Pseudomonas sp. RIT-PI-o. Next base: position 185,248 of record NZ_LHPA01000016.1, read on the forward strand.
CGCCACGCAGATAATCGCCGTACAGCGTGGCGATTTCATGCAGGATCACACCCATCGACCAGCCGTCGGCGATGATGTGATGCACGCTGTACAGCCACAGGTATTCATCGTCGGCCACGTGCAGTAACGACGCCCGCAGCAGTGGACCGGCGGCCAGATCGAACGGCGCCCGGGCATCCTGTTCGACGGCGATTCGCACTTGCTGCTCACGCTCGTCGGCAGGCAATTGGCGCAGATCCGTCACCGACAACGACAGCGGCATCGACGAATGCACCACCTGACGCGGTTCACCGTCCACGCTGCAAAACGTCGTGCGCAGGACTTCGTGGCGGGCCACCAGTTGGTTGAGCGCCCGCTCCAGCTGCGCGACGTCCAACTGCCCTTTCAGCGTTACCGCCGTCGGCACATTGTAGAACGGGTTGCCGGGTTCCAGTTGATCAAGAAACCACAGTTGCCGTTGTGAAAACGACAATGGCCAAGCCGCGTGCGCACCTGCACGACGGGGAATTACCGCGTCATCTTGCCCGCCGAGCAAGGCGATCAGTTCCTGTTTGTGACGCTTGAGCGCCTGGGTCAGTTCTTCGCTGAGAAACCCGCGCGGCGCCTTGCAGCGCAGCCTGTCACCGTCAACCTCGAGCACCACGCCATGGCGAGCGAACAACGCCAGCAATTGATCGGCAGTCATACTTCGAATTCCTCCATGTCTTCATCGTCCAGGCTGGCGGTCACAGGCTCGATGGCAAACGCCTCGACTGGCGCGCGGTGTCGTTCATCGGCCGTGCGCAGGCCGCCGATCATCGAGTAGATCAATTCATGGCTCGGCCCCAGGTCAAACAGCGTGGTCAGTTGCTGTTCTTCGACCGAGCCGATACCGCACAGGCCCAGGCCCTGCTCGACGGCGGTCATGCTCAGCAACTGGGCCCTGGCGCCGCTTTCGATGTGGCAGAAGGCGCGGCTGCGCCCGCCGTACAACGGACGAATCGCCGCCATGTCGGCGATGAAGAACAGCGAGAACGCGGCGTTCTCGTACACCGGACGGTTGACGAAATAGTCATAGGTGTCCGGGTCGAGCGCTCCGCTCTGGAGCGCCAGCAGACGATGCTGGCGGGGATCGTAGTAATACGCGCCGCCGGGCACGCCGAGCACGCGATCCGGCTTGACGTAGAGGTACGCCTGAACCGGGTACAGCCCGCCCGCCGACGGGAACTGGTATTTCACCTCGCCATCGAGTTGCCCTTGGGCCAACGCCGCCAGTACGTGCGCGAAGGCCCGGGTGGCGATCGGTTGCCGATCGTATTGACGCACCGAGCGGTAATTGCTCAAACGTCGGGCGAAGGCCGGGTCTTGCGGCAGGTCCAGCGCCAGCGCCGGCAGGGTCTGAGCGAAGTCGCGGCGTCCGCGCTGTTCGGCCTTGAACTGCGCCCGCTGCTGGGGATCTTCGATGATGTCCTGTACGGGATCCGAGGCCTGCTGCACGTTGCCGAGCACATCCTGCCGCGCCCGGTTCTGGCGGTACATGCCAAGCAGATGCAGCAACGTCGGTTGGGCCAGCAGTTGCGCCACATGCGGGCGGAACTGCAAGGCGCCGGACAAGGCGTTGCTGATCCTGACGATATCGATCGACGTTGCGCCGAGGTTCAGCAGATTGGCGTTGGCGGCAATGGAATCGCGCTTGAGCACGTCCTGCACGATTGCCACCAGCCGTTGCTCCTGCGGGCCATCGACTTCGATCGCCAGCCCTTGTTCCTCGATCTGCTCCGGTTCCGGCAGGCGTTTCTTGTCGACTTTGCCGTTGGACGACAACGGCCACGCTTCAACAAAGGTGAATGACGGCGGAATCATGTAGGCCGGCAGTTTGTCGCTCAGGTACGCGCTGAAATCGTTGGCCTGCAACGCCGGATCGGCCTTGAGCACATAACCCGCCAGACGCTTCTCGCCCAGCGCGCTGCCCAAAATCCGCACCACCGCGCTCTGCACGCCGGGATGGCGATTGAGCGCGGCTTCGATTTCGCCCAGCTCGATGCGATAACCCTGAACCTTGACCTGATTGTCTTCGCGGCCGAGGAATTCGATGTTGCCGTCCGGCAGCAAGCGCCCCAGGTCGCCGGTGCGATACAGGCGCTCACCGGTCAGTGGATGATCAAAGAAACTGCCGGCGCTGAGCTTGTCATCGCGCCAGTAACCTTTCGCCAGACCGATACCGCCGATGTACAACTGCCCCGCGACCCAGGTCGGGCGCACCTGCAGCGTTTCATCCAGCACGTAGAAGCGCTGATGATCGAGTGCCTTGCCGTAGGGAATGCTGCGCCACGCCGGGTCGACATGCTGCACCGGGTAGCAGATCGACCAGATCGACGCTTCGGTGGCACCGCCCAGGCTGATCAACTGCAAATCCCGCTGCAAAGCCCAGGCCCGCTCGGGCAGAGTCAATGGAATCCAGTCACCGGACAGCATCGCCACCCGCAGGCTGGCGGGCAACGCGCCGCCCTCGCCCTCTACGTACTCGACCAGCATGCCGAGCAGCGCCGGGACCGAGTTCCACACGCTGACCTGGTGACGTTCGATCAACGCCAGCCAGTGCGCCGGATCAAGTGACAGTTGCGGTTCGAGGATGACCACCGCCGCGCCCACGGCGAGGGTGCCGAAGAAGTCATAGACCGACAGGTCGAAGCTCAGCGACGAGATCGCCAATACGCGGTCGTTCGGGCCGACGGCAAAGCGTCGGTTGATGTCGAGCAAGGTATTGACCGCACCGCGATGATCGATCACCACGCCTTTGGGCTGGCCGGTGGAACCCGAGGTATAGATCACGTAAGCCAGGTCGCTTTCGTTCACCTGCACCGGTTGCAGTGGCAGTACATCGTTTGAGACTTCATCGCTCACCGCGATGGCCGTGACTTGCGTCGGCCATTCGATTTTGTCGAGCAGCGCTGGTTGGGTCAGGGCCAGACTCGCCTCGGCCCGCTCCAGAATATGCCGCAGCCGTTCCGCCGGCTGAGTCGGCTCGATGGGCAGATAAGCGCCGCCGGCATACAGAATCGCCAGGGTCGCGACCACTTGCTCCGAACCGCGCTCCATCACCACCGCGACCAAGCGGTTCGGCAGCACGCCTTGCGCTTGCAGACGGGCGCCGAGTTGCCGCGCCTCGTTGCGTAGCTGAGCGTACGTCAGCTGTCGCGCACCGATTACCGCCAGTGCATCCGGTGTCGCGAGGGCCTGACGTTCGAACAAGTCGTGCATCAACGGCAGCGTGTGCTGGTTGTCGACCGGTGCCGGCAAGCGTGCTTGCGGCAACAATTGCGGCGTATTTGCGCCCCAGGCTGCCGGCTCGCACAGGCTGTCGAGCAGCGTGTTATAGGCGACGAACATCTGCTCGATCATCCCTTGCGGGAACAGTTCGTCGATGCTGTCCCAGTTAAACAGCAGGCGTCCTTCCAGCTCCAGCAACGTGTGGTCGAGCCACACCTGCGGGGTCTGGGTGATGCTGTGCATGTGCCTGGCATTCAATGCGTCGGCGAGATTGAACTCGGCCAGTTCCGGCGCCGCTTCCGACAGTGTGCTGTTGAACACGATCGGCATCGCCGTCTGCTGCACGCCCCGGGCCTGGGACAATTCGCGCAGTACTCGCACACCGCTGACCACCGAATGGTCGATATCGCGCCACAGTTGCGCCTGCACCGCGCGCGCCTTGTCGGTGAAACTCTGCGAACCGTCGATGCCGACTTCCAGCAGCACCAGCGAGGTGAAGTCGCCGATGATTTCGTCTACATCGGGATGCAGCGGCATGCGGTTGAACAGCGGCAGGCTCAGGGTGAAACGCGGCGTGCGGCTCCACAGTGCCAGCACTTCGCTGAACGCGGTCAGCAGCATGACCGACGGCGTCACGGCAAACTGTTTAGCCACGGCTTTGAGCTGCGTCCACTGCGCCGCCGACATGTCGCGGTCGCGGCGGGTGAAGTGCGGATTGGCGATGCCTTCCGGCTGGCGCACCAACGGCAGGTCCGGCGCCGGGGCCAGAGTGGTCACCCGCTCACGCCAGTAGCCCAGCGCCTGCTCGTAGCGGCGGCCATCGCGCAGCTGTTGTTCGGCCAGCACATAGTCGCGGAAAGTCAGCCCCGGTTCCGCCAGTTCCAGCGTCGGATCGACGTAGAACGCCATCAGTTCGCGGGCGAGAATCTGCGTGCTCGCCGCGTCGACGATCAGCGCGTCGAGGCTGATGTGCAAATGGGTGATGCCGTCGTCGAGCAACGACAGGCTGAACTCGAACAGCGGCCAGCGACTGGCGTCCAGCACCTGGTGGGACTGGCGTTCGCGGGTCGCCTCAAGGGTGCGTTGCGCTACATCAGCGGGCAACCCGCGCAGGTCGCTGCGCGGCATATGGTAGGTCGGCACCTGCCCCAGTACCTGTTGCGTGCCGTTGCTGAGGAACACCACGCGCAGCATGTCGTGGCGCTGGATCATGCGGTTCAGCGCACGCTCGAAACGCTCGGCGTCGAATTCGCGAATGCGCAGTTCTTCGTAGCCGTGGGCACTGACGCCGCCCAGACTGACCGTGGCCTCGCGACCGAACCAGTAGGCTTGCTGAATATCGGTAAGAGGGAACGGTTCATGTCGATTGCCGCGATCCGGCTCGAGCTGGATGAATGCCGGTTCAACGCTTTGCTCTTCACGCGACACCTGCGCCGCCAGATCCAGCAACACCGGGGTCTGGAACAGGCTGCTCAGGGACAGTTGCGCGCCCATGCGCTGGTTGATCGCGTAGATCATCCGCGTCGCCAGCAGCGAGTGGCCGCCGAGGTCGAAGAAGTTGTCGTGGATGCCGACCCTTTCGCACTTGAGCACTTCGGCCCAGATTCCGGCCATCTGACGCTCAAAGTCATTGCGCGGCGCCTCGTAAGTCGCCCCGGCACTGCGTTCCGGCGCTGGCAGCGCCTGGCGGTCAAGCTTGCCGTTGCGGGTCAGCGGCAATTGCGACAGGCGAACCCAGGCACTCGGGATCATGTGTTCGGGCAACTGGCGTTGCAGTTCGGCGCGCAGGCATTCAGGGGGCGCGGTGCCGACCACATAGGCCACCAGACGTTTGTCCCCGGCCACGTCCTCACGCAGCAATACGGCGGCTTCCTGTACGCCGGGTTGTTGATGCAACAGGCTGTCGATCTCGCCGAGCTCGATGCGGAAACCGCGCAATTTCACCTGTTGGTCGATGCGTCCCAGGTATTGCACGTTGCCGTCGGCCTGGAACTTCGCGAGGTCGCCGCTGCGGTACATCCGCCCGCCCGGCTCGGCACTGAACGGGTCCGGCAGGAAGCGTTCGGCGGTCAGGTCCGGGCGGTTCAGATAGCCACGGGCCAGGCAAGCGCCGGCGATGTACAACTCGCCTGCCACGCCGATCGGCACGGGATTCAGATATTCGTCCAGCACGTACAGCCGCGCATTGGCGATGGGGCGGCCAATGGGCGGCGCGTCCGGCCAGGATTCGGCCGCGTTGCAATCGAGGCTGAATTGGCTGACCACATGGGTTTCGGTCGGCCCGTACTGGTTGTGCAACTGCGCGCCGCCAAGCCCGCGGACAAAGCCACGCAGCTCGTCATTGATTTGCAGGGCTTCACCGGCGGTGATGATCTCGCAGCCGCCGGCCGGCATCGGTGCATCGGCCTCGGTCAGGCCGGCGAGTTGCTGCAACACGGCGAACGGCAGGAACGCCCGCTGTACACCTTCGGCCACCAGGGTCGGGCGCAGCGCGGCGAGGTCCTTGCGACTGTCTTCGGTCATCAGCAACAGGCTGCCGCCCTGGCACAGCGTGCTGCAGATTTCCTGGAACGAGACGTCGAAATTCAGCGAGGCGAATTGCAGCACCCGCTGCGGTGCCCTGGCCTGATCGAGTTGCCAGGTGATCAGGTTGTCCAGCGCACGACGGCTGTGGGCCACGCCTTTGGGTCGTCCGGTGGAGCCGGAGGTGTAAAGCACGTAGCCGAGGTGTTCCGGGGTCACCGTGACCTGCGGGTCATCCGTCGGGTGTTGCGCCCATTGCGATGCGTCAGTGTCCAGGCAGCAGATTTTCGCCTCGTTAGCCGGTAGCCTGGCCATCAGGCTCGATTGCGTCAGCAGCAAGGTAGGCGCCGCATCACTGAACATGAACGCCAGGCGTTCGCTCGGGTAAGCCGGATCGAATGGCACATACGCCGCACCGGCCTTGAGGATCGCCAGCAGGCCGATGACCATTTGCGGCGAACGCTCCAGGCACAGGCCGACGCGATGCTCGGGGCCTACGCCTTGTTCGATCAGGTAACGCGCGAGGCGGTTGGCGGCGCGATTCAGTTCGCCGTAGCTCAGTTGCTCACGGTCGGCGAGCAACGCCACGGCGTCGGGTGTTTGCCGGGCGAGGCTTTCGAAACGCGCCACGCAACCGGGTAGCGACGCAGTTTCCCGGGCGGTGCGGTTCCAGTCATGAACGATGTGCTGGTGTTGCTCGGCGCTCAGCAGCTTGATCCCCGCCAGCGACTGCTCGCTATTCTCGAACATCTGCGTCAGTACCCGACGCAGGTACTCGCCGAACTGCTCGACGGTGCCGCGCTCGAACAGGCCCGAAGCGTATTCCAGACCGCCGACGATCCGCCCGTCACGCTCACTGAGGGCCAGTTGCAGGTCGAACTTGGCCACGTGATGGCTGCTCTCGACCGGGGTCACCTCAAGCCCGGTCAGCAGCAGATCGGAATCCTGATCCTGTTCCCAGGCAAACAGCACCTGGAACAGCGGACTGTGGGCCAGACTGCGCGGCGGGTTGAGCAATTCCACCACTTGCTCGAACGGCAGGTCCTGATGCTCCTGAGCCTCCAGCGCCACTCGCCGCGCCTGTTGCAGCCATTGCGCCACCGACGGCGTACCCGATTGAGTCATCCGCAGAGCCAACGTATTGACGAAGAAACCGATCAGCCCTTCCAGTTCCTGTTGCGGGCGGTTGGCCGACGGCACGCCGATCACCACGTCGCTTTGCCCCGACAGGCGCGACAACAACAGCGAAAAACCGGCCAGCAGAGTCATGAACAGCGTCGTGCCTTGCTGCATGCCCAGGGCTTTCAATCGCGCGGTCAAAGCTTCGTCGAAGACCAATGGAACAAAGCCGCCGAGGTAATCCTGCACGGGCGGGCGCTTGTGATCGGTCGGCAGCTCCAGCAGCACCGGTGCGCCGCTGAGGGTTTCACGCCAGTAACGGCTTTGCTGCTCCAGAACGTCACCGGACAGCCACTGTTTTTGCCACACGGCGTAATCCACGTACTGCACCGGCAATGGCGGCAGCGGATCGTCGCGATCCTGCAACGCCGCTGCGTACAGTTGGCCGAGCTCGCGGGTGAGCACGCCCATCGACCAGCCGTCTGAGATGATGTGGTGCTGGGTCAGCAACAGCACATGGTCATCCGCCGCCAGCCGCACCAGGCTGACCCTCATCAGCGGGCCGCGGCTCAGATCGAACGGTTCGGCGCCCTCCTCGTCGATCAAGCGGCTCAGGCGTTTTTGCGCATCGTTCCCCTGTACGTCAATCACCGTCAGCCGGATACCGTGCGCAGGCGGCGAAACCAATTGCCGCCCTTCCCCTTCAACGGCAATGAACGTCGTGCGTAGCGCCGCATGGCGCGCCACCAGTAGATTGAAGCTGCGTTCCAGTGCTGCCACGTCCAGCGAACCGCGCAAACGCAGGTTCAACGGCATGTGATAGGCGGCGTTGCCACCCTCCATTTGCGCCAAAAACCACAGGCGCTGCTGAGCAGACGACAACGTTTGCGCGCCCGAGCGTTCAAGGGTTGTGATGGCTGGACGAGCTGCCGCCTGACTGGCATGCAGCCGTTCGGCGAACTCAGCCAGGACCGGCGCGGCAAACAGCGTCGAGGGTGCCACTTCCAGCCCCAGCGCATGGCGAACCTGCGCCAGCACGCGCATCACCAGCAGCGAGTGACCGCCGAGGGCGAAGAACTGATCCTGACGCCCGACCTGCTCGACGCCGAGCACGTCGGCCCAGATTGCGGCGAGCGCTGTTTCCAGCGGGCCTTGTGGTGCCTGATACTCCTGCTGCTCGAACGCCTCGATGTTCGGCGCCGGCAGGTTTGGTCGATCGACCTTGCCGTTGGCGGTCAGCGGCAACGCATCGAGACGCACGAAGGCGGTTGGCACCATGTAGTCCGGCAGACTGGTTTGCAGCTGTTCACGCAGCGCGCGCGGGCTCAGTGTTGAGTCTGGTTTTTCGCAGAAGTAGGCCACCAGACGCGGTTCACCGGGACTGTCCTGACGCAGCAACACCACGCTTTCCCGCACGCCCGGAATGTCCGCGAGCCGGGTTTCGATTCCCCCCCGCCCCAGACGCAGCCCGCGCAATTTGGCCTGGGAATCGTTGCGGCCGAGGAATTCCAATTGGCCGTCGGCCCGGTACCGCGCCAGATCACCGGTGCGATACAGCCGCTCGCCCGCCACGAACGGGCTGTCGATGAAACGCTCAGCGGTCAGTTGCGGCAGGTTCAGATAACCGCGCGCCGCGCCGACGCCACCGATGTACAGTTCACCGGCTCCTCCCTCGGCAACCGCTTTACCGTCAGCGTCGAGCAGGTAAATCCGGGTATTGGGCAGTGCCCGGCCGACGGGCAACACCGCGTCGATCTGGCTGCCTTCGGTGAATTCAAAACAGGTGCTGTCGATGCTCGCCTCGGTGACGCCATAGGCCTGGACGATCTGCACCTGCTCACCGCACAGCCTGCGTAATTGCCGGGCGCTGTGGGCGGTCCAGATGTCGGAGCCGCAGACCACGGTGCGCAGGAACGACAGGTCGTGGCCGGTCTCTTCGACCCACGCCAACAGTGGATTGAGCAGCGCCGGCACGAAGTCGGCAAAGCCGATGCGCGCGTCACGTATCAAGCGATACAGGGCCGGCGGGTCCATCAGGGTGTCCCGTGGACACAGCACCAGCGTGCCGCCAAAACCCAGCGCACGGATCAGGTCCGCGCTGAACACGTCGAAGGAAAAGCCGGCCATTTGCAGGTGGTTGATCGGCTCGCCCAACTCATAGAGTTGCGCCCAGTCAGCACTCACCGCAACCAGCCCGCGATGCTCGACCATCACGCCTTTCGGGGTGCCGGTGGAGCCGGAGGTGTAGATCACGTAAGCCAGGTGACGGGGTGTCAGGCCGATCGCGTGAGGATCAAGGTTGTCAGCCGCAAGCGCAGCCCAATCGCGGGCGTCGGCCAGATCCAGCAGAGTGGGGGTGGTCGCCGACTGTTCGAGCGCCGCCCGCAAAACAACGCGCGCCTGTCCATGGGTCAGCACCACCGGCGGTGCGCTGTCGGCCAGCATGTGCGCCAGCCGCGCCTGCGGATAAGACGGGTCCAGCGGCACATAGGCGCCGCCGGCCTTGAGCACCGCGAGTACGCCGACCAGCATTTCCAACGAACGCTCCAGGCACAGTCCGACTCGCACGTCCGGCCCGACCCCGAGCTTGCGAAGGTGATGGGCCAACCGGTTGGCGCGGGTGTTCAGTTCACGATAACTGAGCGCCTCCTGCTGCCAGCGTGCGGCGATGGCATCAGGGTTGCGCAGCACCTGCGCCTCAAACAGACCGTGCACGCACAGGTCTGCATCGAACGGTTTCAAGGAGCAAACGTCGGGCTGCGTTGGATTCGTCCCACGCAAGGAAGTGTTATCGAGCATCGGAGACTACCGTCCATGACTACTTTATTGTTGTGATCAGGCCGGGACAGAACATGCCCCGCCAGTCAGGCCCCGGCATCGGATGCCGGCAAGGTCATTCGAATTCAGGAGGATGGCACGGCACGCGCGTGCAGACTCGCGTTGAACGCGGGCACACGCAGAAATTCGGGGGGAGACAGGCTGGAGAAGAACGCCGCCGCGCGGTCGGCGCAGGCAACTGGAAGGTGGGTCGAATCATTGGCGACAGACGTCGCCCCATTCACTACATCGACGATTGCAAACCGCGTGACCAATTGAAACCTCGCCTTCCATTTTGAGGGTCAACGACGAGGAACAACCTGCGCGGGGATGACAGCGCCAGGGTGGTCCCGATCGGCTGCGACTGCCGGGTCTGTGGACACACGGCAATCTTCTGGCGCCGGGTTTGTGACCCGAAGCGCCGGCAGATAATAACCACGTTTTTTGCTGGTGAGGCAAACAAAATGTAGGAATTCTGCGAAATAAATATCAGCCGTTTCCCACATGATCGTGACGATGGCAAAGAGACAGGGATGTCAAAAATGTTCGTACATCGTACTGCCGTTTCCTGCAGGCCACGGGCATCGAAAACCGCTGCAGAGTCTTGAGTGGTCAGCGAAAAAGTCACCACGCGACATACTTCGGTAGCCGGGCGCTAACAAGCACTACCAACGCATAACTGACAGTCACTCGGCTGTGAAGGCAGGCTTGGATCTCATCGCTGAACGCCAGGCCACCTGCAAATCTTTTCGGTCGCCGCGCTCAGTCGAACGATGGTTTTGCGAGGATTTTCCCACGCTGAACTAACCCCGGAACAGAGCGCGGATTGGTCCACGAGCACTGAGCGATCGTGAAGATCAAAAACATTGCCGCTTGTGAATCGTCACGATAGCGACAGAAAAAAGACCACCACTCGCAATCCTAACGAGCGCCATTATCATGGATCGGCTCTACATCAATTTCACTCGACTCACCCAGCGCACGATACCGATCACGCAATCTTCTCAGCTCGCGCGCCTCCATCTTCTCCAGGCCCAGCGTGGCGTTCTGCGCTTCATTGGTAGCTCGTATCAGCTCATCAATCTTCAAATGCAAAATGTCATTGTCGCGGTTCTGGGTGTTTTGAATGAGGAACACCATCAGGAACGTAATGATCGTGGTCGACGTGTTGATGATGAGTTGCCAGGTGTCGTTGTAGTGGAAATATGGCCCTGTTCCCGCCCAGGCGACAATCAGGAGGATCGCTGTCAAAAAGGTCTTCGGGCTACCCGCCCAGTTGGAAAGTGCCTGGCAAAAACGTGCAAATCTCATCTTGAAACCTCTGAATAAACCTGACTACTTGACCTCGCTGAGCGGTGAAATACTTTGTAATATTTGCACCGCTCGTCGGCGGCGCAGATTCGCGCGCGTGCTCAGGCATCAGACCAAGGAAATATTCCGGCGGCTCATCACCTGATTGATCTCCACGACCACCCGCCTCGTCGCCTCCTCGATCGTTCCCTCATTCCGGCACAAAAACCAACCCTGATCGGCAGCGGCTTGTTCGAACGCCTGAGTGCAAGCGGCATGCTCCTCAAGCCCCCGAAGCACAGTGCTGCTCAGGCCGCGCCGTCGTGCACCTGCCCTCGCCCACGAAATCTCCGGCGCTGTGACCACCCCGACATGCAGGTCGGGCACTTGGACATTGCGATCAATATTGAGCTGCAGGATTTCTGCAAACGGGACTGTCCGGCGAAAGGCGGCCTCGGACGGGTACCAGCGATCGATCAGGATGATGCTGTCGGTGGGTTGTCTGGGCAGCACGTGCCGGGAGATCCAGCGGCGGCTATCAGCCAGGCGTTGGCAGACTTCGAGTTCCAGATCCCGGTCAGGATGTCGGGCGAGCCGGTTCACCAGATGCATTGTCTCGCCCCTGAACGGGTCGCTTTTTTTCTCGCACAGTCGGATGACTTTCTGGTTGCCTGCCCTCAGGGCTTCAGTGATCGCCTCCAACAGCGAGGTTTTGCCGACGCCTTTGGGGCCATCCAGAGAAACAAACAGCGGACGAGTCATTGTTCACAGACTTCAACAGGGAGTAGCGAACACTCTAACGGATTTTCCGGTTGAACCTCTGCTGCCCACACGGACTCCCAAACTCAAATCCAGGAGAAACCTATGACCCAGACAGCTTTAGTCGTGGGCGCCAGCGGCATTGTCGGCAGCGCCATCACTCAGTTGCTCATTGACAACAAGTGGCAGGTCGCCGCGTTGTCGAGGCACCCTACGCAAGCGCAAGGCGTGATCCCTATCGCCGCGGACCTTCAGGACCCGGCGTCGCTGGAACAGGCGCTGAGGGATTTGAAACCCACTCACGTGTTCATTACCACATGGTCACGGCAAGCCACAGAAGCCGAGAACATTCGGGTTAACGCCGCCATGGTACGCAACGTGCTCGCCGCGGTTCGCCCAGCCAAGAGCGTCGAGCACGTAGCACTGGTCACTGGCCTGAAGCACTACCTCGGCCCGTTCGAAGCCTATGGTAAAGGCAGCCTTCCGCAGACACCGTTTCGCGAGGAACAAGGTCGTCTGGATGTCGAGAATTTCTATTACGCCCAGGAAGACGAACTCTTCGCCGCTGCTGAACAGGACGGCTTCACCTGGAGCGTCCATCGCCCGCACACCGTTACCGGGGTCGCCGTGGGCAATGCGATGAACATGGCAACCACCCTCGCCGTCTATGCCTCGGTGTGCAAACACACCAATCGCCCCTTTGTGTTTCCCGGATCGAGGGTGCAGTGGGACAGCCTCACCGATATGACGGACGCGCGGCAGTTGGCGAAACAACAATTGTGGGCGGCCACCACCCCGGCTGCGGCCAACCAGGCGTTCAATATCACCAATGGCGACGTATTTCGCTGGAAATGGATGTGGGGCCGAATTGCCGAATACTTCGACTTGCCTGCTGCTGAATATCCTGCATCACCCTCTCCTCTGGAGAAGCAGATGGCTGACGATCAAGCCGTATGGACGAAGATAGTTGCCGAACACGATTTGCAAGAATCCGATATCAGTCGCCTGATTTCCCCATGGCATACCGATGCAGATCTTGGTCGCCCCATCGAAGTGGTCACGGACATGTCGAAAAGCCGCATGATGGGTTTCACTGCCTACCAGGCGAGCGATCAGGCGTTTTTTGACGTGTTCGACAAACTGCGGGAGATGCGTTTGATCCCCTAGGCTGTTTCAGAACAGATAGGAAACGGTATGGCGCGTGATTTCAGGCGCAACCCCGCTACAGCTTTGAAGCGTCTTCGACTGCTTCAACCTGCGTAAGCGGGATGGTCTCAATCGCCCAGGCACGCGCCTGCCGACGTCCGGGGCTCGGCACCGTGCACGCCTTTCGCCCCGTAAATTCTCGTCCAAGTCGGTCTTCATCGATACGCCAGCCGTTCTGCTCCAACTCCTTCACACGACGCCTGAAGAAAATCTGCAGTGCATCCGACTTCAACGACACTTCCTGCTGCCAGGAATCCGGTACACGTTCTGGCCGGACGTTCTTCAGCACTTCATGATCCTGCTCGAAAATCCGAATATTGCTGGCAACAAAACGTCGGTCAAACAGTCGGGATCGGAGGAATGTCCGGCCCATCATCCACCAGGTTCGCGTGCGGTTGGCATCAATGGGGACATGCGCCGAGACAATGTGGATTCGCCACCCATTCGGCAATTCAAGTTCCAGCGTCGTGCACGGACCAGACAGATGAAAGCCTGGAATCGTCTCCACGCTCACCCGCTCAGTCGCAGATTTACGTCGAAATAACCCGCTGCGTTTTGGGCGCCGCATGATCATCTTCGCGCGCCCACTCCATGCATCGCCATCCACTTCAAATGCATCGATCTCAGGATGATCAGGGTCGCCGAACGTGCTGCCGTGAACGAATGGCGCGTGCGCAAAGTCGAGCCCGTTCTCAATGACACGATCCCAACTTGCCTCCCAGTCGAAATACCCGGAAACCACACGAATGTTCGCGTCATCTATCCAGTCGAGCACAGGCAGCGGCGGCCTTTCATGCTCGGGCAGATCGCCGAGAAATGCCCAGACCCAGCCGTAGCGTTCAAGTGTGGGATAGGCATCGACTCGAGCCTTGGCGGGGATGCGCACATGCGGCTGTGCCGGGATATGGGTGCAGATGCCGTCCGCTCCGAACCGCCACCCGTGGTAGGGACACTGCACGCTCTCCCCGACTTTGGCGCCGGCCGAAAGCGAGCCACCACGATGGACACAGACATCGGATAGAAGATGCGCCGTCCCTTTGTCATCACGAAAGGCAACGAATGGCTGACCAAGCAAGCGTACTGCCGCAAGTTCGTCGGTCAATTGCGTGGATGGCAGGACGACATACCAAAGGTTTGTGAGCATCAGGAAGTTGAACTCATTGGCTGGGAACGAGAGTGGCTTAGCCTTCTTCGACGCATTTGGAACAACGGTGTTCAGTTGGACGTGACATCTCGAATGAATCAAACCTTGCCACAACCATTGTCGGGTATTGGTCTGTATCCAAGTGTGTATAGAGGCGGACGCGTTACACAACATTGAGCTTCCAGCAGCGCAAGACACAAGCGAGATACACCAACCCGATGAACTACGGTCACGGCCAGCGCAGTGGGTACCGTGCCTGGCACCTCTCATTGGGAGCACCTGAAATGCTTCCACTTTCTTGACGACAAGTCGGAGGTTTAAATCAATGCAAACAAACACGTCATCGGTCTTGAATCGGCTGCACCTTAACCTCGATCGCGTCGGAGACTGGATCGCGCCTTTAAGCCTGCGCGTTTTTCTGGCGTGGGAGTTTTTTGAGGCCGGGTGGGAAAAGTGGAACGGTGAGAACTGGTTCCCAAGCATTCAAGGTGCCTTTCCTTTTCCCTTCAATCAGCTGCCCGCTACGTTCAATTGGCAGTTATCAATGTGGGCAGAACTGCTCTGTTCCATTGCTTTGCTTGTAGGTCTGGGAACACGTCTTTCAGCACTGATCCTCATCGTGGTCACCGTTGTGGCAACTGCCGCAGTTCATTGGCCAGCAGACTGGTCGACGTTGAGCGAACTCGCAAGAGGCTACTCCATCAGCAATCAGGGCTACGGCAATTACAAGCTGCCCTTGATCTACCTCGTAGCACTTGTGCCGCTGCTGTTCACAGGCGCCGGCAAGCTGAGCCTGGATGCATTCATCCATCGGTGTATCCAGCGTTTGAATGCACGCTGAATCGTCATTGCTTTCGTCAGTTACATCGACTCGGAGAATCAAGCGAATGCAAACGAACATTTCATCATCAATATCTTTAGCTCCACAGCCCCCTCGTGAGGCGACCGTTGGCCTCGGATTGCGCCGCGCACTACTCAAAACACTTCGTGACGCCCCCGTTGGGGGTTTCGATTTTCTAGAGGTTGCTCCAGAGAACTGGATCGGCATCGGCGGCGCGCATGGGGATGCTCTGCAGTCGCTAGCTGAACGTTACCCGCTGTCATGCCATGGCCTGTCACTGTCGCTAGGTGGCAGTGCGCCTCTGGACGAGTCTTTTCTTGAGCAAGTACGAGGATTTCTCGATCGCTACCACGTGCCGTTTTATAGCGAACACCTGAGTTACTGCAGTGACGATGGCCATCTATACGACCTGCTGCCGTTGCCATTTACTGAGGAGGCGGTTCATCACGTTGCTGCGCGCATCCGTCGTGCACAGGACATCCTCGGCCGCCGTCTTGCCGTAGAGAACGTCTCTTATTACGCCGCTGCTCATCAGGATATGGACGAGCTTACTTTCACCAATGCAGTACTTCGCGAGGCCGATTGCGACCTGTTGCTCGACGTTAATAATGTGTACGTCAACTCAGTGAACCATCGGTTTGATCCAACGGTTTTCCTGGCCGGAGTGGAACCAGAACGCGTAGTCGCCATGCACGTGGCTGGGCATTACGACGAAGCCGATGACCTGATAATCGACACCCATGGTGCCTCGGTCAAACCGGTAGTCTGGTCATTGCTGGAACAGGCTTATGGCCTCTTTGGCGTGAAGCCAACGCTGCTGGAGCGCGATTTCAACTTTCCGTCTTACGACGAACTTGTGGCTGAGCTGAATACCATCAGGCGGTTGCAGCGCGACGCGGACGCTTTGGCGCGGGTGACCGTCGATGGCTGACTCCACTGCAAGTTTGCACAGTCAGCAGCTCGCGCTGACCCGTTACCTGCGTGACCCGGACAGTTACGCGCCGCCTACGCAGATGAATCCCGCAAGAGCACAGGTCTATCTGAACCTTGTGTTCAATAATCTCCTGAGTTTACTGGGCGGAACGTTCCCGGTACTGGTTGCCGTGTTGGGCGATGCTGGCTGGCGTGCGCTGGTCCGACGTTTTTTGCGTGACCACCGCGCGCAAACGCCACGTTTCGGAGAAATTGCACGCGAGTTTGTAGACTTCGTAGCGAGCCTGGAGGACGCGCCTGGTTTTGAGCATCCTTGGTACCCGTTCTTACCTGAATTGGCCCATTACGAGTGGGTGGAGATGGCGCTGCAACAGTTGGACGCTGCGCCGCTGGAGACCAGTGATGCGGCGCAGTTACTCGACCGACCCCTTCGGCTATCCCCGCTCGTCTGGCCGTTGGTTTACACCTGGGCCGTACATCGTCTCGGGCCAGGCCACCTGCCTTCTGAACCGCCAGAACTACCGACGTTGCTGCTGATCAGCCGGGTGCCGAGTGGTCAAGTGCAGTTCTCCCACGTCAGCCCGCTGGCATTCCGATTGTTGCAGCGGATCGAGCAGTTCCCTGACATGGATGGTCGAGCGCAGTTGCATGCTTTGGCTGCAGAGGCTGGTGCATCAGATGTGACCAGCTTCGTTGCCGACGCGCTGGTTCTGCTGCGCAAGCTGCATGAGCAAGCTGTTGTCGGGGTAGCTGCGACACCCGTTTTAAAGCTGTTGTCCTGATTGACGCGCAAAGGCCGAGGTCAGCTTTTGTATCTCTATGTACCTGCACGCGAAGTCTTGGGATTGGCTTACAAATGCATCTCTCGCTTGATACATCGTGGATACATGACTCCGGCTAAATAAGCCTTACCCGAATAAGGTCGCCCTCGAAGTGGAAGACGCTTGCGCGCATTAGCCTTGTAACTCAAGGCTTTTCCCACTTCGCCTAGAGCTTCTTTGCGGGTTTATTCGCCCTGTGGCGTGAACCGCGGCCTGGCCGCGCAAAGTATCTGGAGAATCACCATGTACCGTAAATCTTTCTCGAACAAAAAAAGTCTTGGCCTGGCCGCTATCGCTTTAGCCGGTGGCATGAGCCTGGCATCGTCTGCAGCTTTTGCTGTTGAGCCGTTGTCCCAAGGCTATCAGCTGGCATCGGCGGATAAGGTCGGCGAAGGCAAGTGTGGCGAAGGCAAATGCGGTGCCAGCCAAGCCAGCGACAAGTCCGTGACTGCCGAAGGCAAGTGCGGTGAAGGCAAGTGTGGTGACGACTCTTTCGCTCGCACAGATACCGACCATGATGGTCGCGTCTCTCTCAAAGAACTCCTGGCTGTGGCACCTCAGGGCGGTGAAGAATTTCAAGCGATGGACACCAACCACGATGGTTTTCTTTCTGAAGGCGAGGTCTACAAGTTCAGAAGCAACCAATACCTTTCCAACGGCAAGAAAGTACCCACCGAGCTTTTCACCCGCATGAGCAAAGCGCAGAACTGATTCCTCCTGCCGTAGCATTCGCCCTCCCCTGCGGCCGCCGCCAGGGAGGGTGATTTACCTTCTGCAGATGTATTGATTACACAGCGTCACAAGTGATGTTCTCCGCCCCTGATTTATCCACTGAAAGCGACACTTTAAAGTCCATCCCACTGCTCACCTCATCATGTCGATGGGGCGCCAACAGGAGACTTCCCCATGCCTTTCATCAGCGTTCGTATCACCCGCGATGGCGTCACCAAGGAACAGAAATCCCAAGTCATCGCCGAAATAACCAGAACCATGCAAACAGTGCTCAACAAGGATCCGCACCTCACGCATATCGTCATTGAAGAGGTCGATACCGATAACTGGGGCTATGCCGGAATCACCACCACTGAGTACCGCGAACAGCTGACGGAGTCGAAAAAATGACTTTTCCTGTCAGGATCGACTTTGTGTCGGATGTGGTGTGCCCCTGGTGCGCACTCGGCGCGACAGCGCTGGAACAAGCCATCGCGAACGTTGCCGGGGAAGTTGCCGTGGAGCTGACCTTCAAGCCCTTCGAACTGAACCCGGACATGCCGGCCGAGGGCGAGCACGCCATCCAGCACATGATGCGCAAATACGGGCGCAGCGCCGAAGAAGTTGCCTCGCGCAATGAAATGATCATCGCGCGTGGGAAAGCCATCGGTTTTCAGTTCGACCTGGAAAAGCGCAGCCATTTCTACAACACCTTCGACGCCCATCGCCTTCTGCTCTGGGCCGTGCAGGAAGGCCGCCAGGTTGCGCTGAAGAAAATCCTGCTCGAGGCTTATTTCACCAACGGCCAGAACCCCAGCGATCACGAAACATTGGTGCGCCTGGCCGGTGAAGCAGGACTTTCAACCACCCGCGCCCGCGAGATTTTGACTAGCGAGGCGTTCGCTAGCGAGGTCCGTGAACTTGAAGGTTTCTACCTTGAACGCGGAATTAACTCGGTCCCGGCCATGGTGCTGAACGGTCGTGAGTTGGTGTCCGGATCGCATTCAGTCAAGGAATACGAACACATCCTCAGGCAGGTGGCACGAGAGTCCGCTACAGCCTGACAAAGCGACTACCAACACGATGCCCCGGGCAAGCCCACGGCACCGGTCACTCAACCTGTGTGGAGTACATCGTCATGTCGAACGTCCTCTATCCGCTGAACCGCACCGCTTATCTGCTGGTCGATCCGTACAACGACTTCCTCTCGGAGAACGGCAAGGTCTTCCCCTTGATCAAGCCGATTGCCGACCAGGTCGGGCTACTCGACAACCTGCGGGCTCTCGACCGCGCCGTACGAGCGCAGAACATTCCGGTGGTTATTGTGCCGCACCACCGCTGGGAACACGGCGACTACGAAGGCTGGGACCATCCAACGCCGACCCAATGCAAAATCATGCACATGCACCACTTCGCGCGCGGTGAATGGGGCGGTGAATGGCATCCCGATTTCGCGCCGAAGGACGGCGACATCGTCGTACAGGAACATTGGGGCGCCAGCGGCTTTGCCAATACCGACCTCGATTTTCGCCTGAAGCAGAAAGGCATCACCCACGTCATCATCGTCGGCCTGCTCGCCAATACCTGCATCGAAGCGACCGCCCGCTACGCCTCGGAATTGGGCTACCACGTCACCTTGGTGCGTGACGCGACCGCCGCTTTCCGTGCGGAAATGATGCACGCCGCCCACGACCTGAACGGGCCGACTTTCGCTCACTCAATCGTGACCACCCACGAATTGATTGCTGCGCTGGCACCGCAGGAGTAATGGCCCGTGAATCTCACAGTTTTGCTCTACTCCCGGGTATGTGGTGGCGTACGCGCTAACGGGCGCAAGAGTGACGACCGTCGGAGCGAGAGCAGATGTAAGGGTTTTCATGACGCTTCCATTTTTATTGATGAGTGATGGGAAGCCTCAATTGCCGCAGACTCATAGACGACAGAGGGTCAAGGCGCGACGTGGGTGTGAAAGATCTTACTGACGACCGCCCACTTGCCATCGACTTTCAACAGGTGGAAAAAGTCGGTGAAGGAAATGCCGGACATGTCGTTGGCGTCGATGCGTGCGCTAGCGGCCGTACCAACGATTTCAATGCGGACGATAGCTGCCGGTGCATCAGGGGACGGGCGAAAACCTTCATCAATACCCTTGAAAAGGATTTGAATTGCACCACCGGCCAAGTGACCGTCTACATCGACGCTGAACATGGTTGCTCGCTCATCGAAAGCTGGCTTCATGATGCTGCTTTTCGCTTGCTTGCAGCCCTCAATGTACTTATTCAGCACCTCGGTGATGGCTTGGTATTCGTGAACGTAAGTAGGTTTGCTCATGGTGTATTCCTGGTTCATCGAGTCGAATTGGATTAAGGTCTGGCACGCTTATGACGAGGGCAAATTCACGCTTTGGTATCTAGCCATACAGAGCCGTAACGAGTGTAGGCTTCAGGAATCTCAATGGCTTCTTTCAAGTCATCTGCTGCAGTACGCACCCAAAATGGATCGCGCAGCATTTGCCGTCCGACAAACACCAAGTCAGCTCGGCCGTTCTGCAGGATTTCCTCGGCTTGACGACCACTCTGAATCACACCCACTGCACCCGTCGCAATATGCAGCTCCTTACGTAGCAACTCAGCGGCCGGTACTTGGTAACCTGGATAAGTCTGAACCTTGATCATTTTGATCCCACCGGAGCTGCAGTCGATCAGATCGACGCCCTGCTCTTTCATCCAGCGACCGTATTCAAGAAATGACTCGGGTGTGTTTCCGCCTTCGGCGTAATCAGAGCTGGAGATACGAACAAACAGAGGACGATCGCCCCAATGGGTTTTGACTTCCTCCAGCACTTCGCGCAGGAAGCGATAGCGACGCTTGGCATCACCGCCATATTCGTCATCGCGGGTATTGGCGAGTGGGGATAGGAACTCACTCAGCAAATAACCGTGAGCGGCATGGATCTCGAGCACATCAAAGCCCGCTTCACTGGCGCGTCGTGCGGCATCGCCATAAAGCTTCACCAAACCCGGAATTTCGTCAGCCGCGAGTGCCCGAGGCACAGGGCTGGAATCCGTAAACGGAATCGCCGACGGGGCGATATGAATAAGGTTGGGCAGATCGGCATTGCGTCCCGCATGGCCGATCTGAGCGCCGGCTTTCGCACCAAAGCTGTGAAGCAGTTCGGTTAGCCCTTTCAAGCCGACAACGTGTTCATCGCTCCAGATCCCAAGGTCACCAGCCCCGATACGACCGTCAGCCTGGATAGCCAGCGTCTCGGGAAAAATCAGCGCCGCCTGACCCAGTGCGCGAGCTCCATAATGAACGCGGTGCCAATCAGTGACAAAGCCATCATCCGCTGCCATGTGCATGCACATGGGGGACATGACGACCCGGTTTTTCAGTTTAAGGCCTTTAATTTCATGGGGGGATAACAACAAACTCATCTGGCGGATTCCATACTGGTCAATATGGAATCATGCTAACTTACACACCACTTGCGTGTAAGTACGCACAATTTTGTGCTGTAGGCACACTTTTTATACCATGGTGATTTCAGTGAAAAAATGTAACCCTCAGGATGAAATTGAGGCCTTCGCTTGTCCCGTCGCGTTTACTGTCGATGTCATAGGTGGAAAATGGAAATCGCTCATACTGTTTCACTTGATGTCTGGAACGAAGCGCTTCAACGAGCTCCGACGCCTCATTCCAGATATCACTCAGAGGATGCTGACACTCCAGTTGAGAGAGCTGGAGACTGATGGGGTTATACATCGCGAAATCTATCGCGAGGTGCCGCCAAAGGTTGAGTATTCGCTGACAGAATTAGGCAACTCTCTCGCGCCTTTGGTGAGTGCCATGCGGGAATGGGGAGCTGTTCATGAGCGAAAGATTTTGGAGCTCAGGCGCTCTGCGGTGCCGGCGAGTTCGGTCGCTTCCTGTTCCACCATCTGATCACGCGAGGGCTTTGTGCTTCAGCACTGCTTTGAGCCGACAATCATCAGCTTCCAGGGCCTTTGGTATCCACGCTTAGAATACTTGCCTGGCCAAGCCTGTACGCGTCAATTCTTTGAAATGTTCAATGCCTGTTTAGAAACAGCTGAAGGCTATTGTGACCATCCACGATCAGTCCACGTATGAGTTCCTGATAGTCGTCTGCTGTATTCAAATCTTGCAGGTCAAAGCTTGCAGACCAATTGATGAACGTCTTGGGCTGTCCAGTGAGAGAGGCCAATTTCACCGTGGCAACATAGTTGTCCAGCGGTAATGGCGCCTCCTCGAAGCGGTAGGATAGCGTTGTATTGTGATCATCGACCGATAACAAACGCTCCCTGACAACTGCGCCATCGGCCAGCGTGAGTCTGCGAATACAGCCGACCAATCCATCAGGTTGGTTGTCCTCAATGCTGCTTTCGACAATCGATGGATGCCATTTATGAATCT
This sequence comes from Pseudomonas sp. RIT-PI-o, assembly GCF_001297215.1. Taxonomy (NCBI): domain Bacteria; kingdom Pseudomonadati; phylum Pseudomonadota; class Gammaproteobacteria; order Pseudomonadales; family Pseudomonadaceae; genus Pseudomonas; species Pseudomonas sp. RIT-PI-o. Next base: position 207,095 of record NZ_LHPA01000016.1, read on the forward strand.
CTCCAAATTTTTTCAACACGCTCCAGGCATGTCCAACATTGCTGTCCAAGACAGCGGAAAACTCAACCATCGGCATCGTGTATCTCCCTTCAGATATGTGCTGTAAGAGCACGGCGAGTCGGCGCAACCACCAGGCTGATCCGTGGATCGTCGAGCGCCTGTTTCAGAACCTCGCGTCCATCCAGCCCCGTAGCGCCAATCAAAACTAATTTCATTGCAAGCAACGCTCATGACCAAGCCTGCGAACAGCGTCGGAGACTGGCATGTCACCTTGAGTAAGCTCGATAATGACTCGACTCACCCTGGGCTGTTCGATCAACTCGGCAAGTGTCGCTGCTACGTCATCTCTCGAAACTTCACCGTAAGGAATAGCAACGTCAGCACGGATTCTGCCAGTGCCTGGGTCATCCAGAAGCGTTCCTGGACGCACAATTACCCAATCCAGACCCGTCCCAACCAAGTGAGCATCAGCTCGTTTTTTCACGGCAATGTAATTTTCGAAACCTTCGGATGACGGACTACCACGCAGCGCATCGGGGAAGGCCGAGACCAGAATGAAACGCCGGACACCTGCCTGAATTGTCGCGGCCACTGCCAACTCCAATCCCCGACCATCAATCGCATTAGTCAGATCCATACCTGCGCCGCCTGCCCCTGCGGTGAAGACCACGGCATCAATGCCCGACATAAGTCGCGCCATTTGCCCGGGATCCAGCTCAAGCAAATTGCCTATAACGGGCGTCGCGCCCAGGGCCGCAAGCTGACTTTCCTGCTCCGGGTTCCGATGCAGTGCGATCGTTTCGTGACCTCGCCCGACGAGCTGCTTAACCAATCGCCGCCCCACTTTGCCAGCGGCGCCGATGATGAAAACCTTACTCATGATCGCTTCTCCATTTGACGATGAACGAGCTCCGATCCCGGGATTGATTCAACCGGGATCGGTGAACGCTCAACCTTCGAACTGGTGATAAACCTTGGCGATGACCTTCCAGGTGCCGTCGATTTTGATCAGGGTCAGGTAGTCGTTGTAGTCGGCACCGATCGCATCCTTTTCCATATCGACACGCACAACGGCTGTCGTGGGTGTGATTGCCAAGATATCGAGGCGAGTCGTAATTTCTGGGGCGCTGCCATTCTTCTGAACGAAATCAAACAGATTCTTGATCGGGCCGCCAAGCAATTCACCATTTGTGAAACCGTACATCACAGCGTCTTTATGGAAAGCTTGAGCAACGCCTTCTGCACTGCCCACACGCAGACCTTCAACGTACTGATTGGCGGTAGCGATGACAGCGTTGTACTCGGAGGTTGGTACTGCCTTGATGTTCTTTGACATGGTTCTCTCCTTTTATTAGGGCGACGTAAAACACACGCCGCCAGACGCGCTCAAATGCTCAAGCGGTCGGATGGGTGTGGTAAATCTTGCTGACGATCGTCCACTTGCCTTCTACCTTCAGCAGGTTGAAGAAGTCGGTGAATCGATACCCCGAAACATTGTCAGTATCAACGCGCGCACTGGCGGCAGTGCCCACGATGTCGATGCGAACGATCGCGGCTTTGGCTTCGGGAGATGGGCGGAAAGAGTTGTCGATGACGTCGTACAGATTCTGGATCGCGCCGCCGACGAGCTTGTCGCCGTCGACGCCAAACATGGTTGCTTGCTCGTTGAACGCGGGCTTCATCAAAGTGCTGTCAGCCTTGGCACCACCTTCGTTGTACTGACTCAGAACAGCAACGATCGCGTCGTATTCCTGGACGTAGGTTGGATTACTCATGATGTACTCCTGGTTGCATGTTGCCGGTGACTTTTGGTCAATCGGACACGGGAAACTCAAACGACAATCACCAATCCTGGCGAGTCGGCGAGATGATGAGATCGTTGACGGTGACGTTTTCCGGTTGGTTGAGCGCGTAGATCACTGCGCGGGCAACATCGCCGGGCGCAATGGCAATCCGGTTCAGCTCTTGGGCAGCCTTACGCCCTTCAGGATCGCTGACCTTGTCCGCCCAGCCGGTATTGATCACGCCCGGGCTGACAGTGTTGACGCGGATGCCATGCTGCACGCCCAACTCCTTTCGCATGGATTCGGTCATGGCCTGGACGAAGAACTTGGTAGCGCTGTAAACACCCGCCGCGGGGCCGACCTGGTGGCCTGCAACGGAGTCCATGTTGAGAATCTGCCCGGATTTCTGTCCAAGCATGAATGGCAACACAGCAGCAGTAGTGTTGAGGTAGCCCTTGATGTTCACATCGATCATCTTTTCCCAATCCTGCACGGCCAGATCGACCCAGTTGGAAAAGAGCATCAGACCGGCGTTGTTGACCAGGATGTCCACTGCGCCATAGGTATCTTGTGCAAACTTCGCGAGCGCTTTGGTTTGATCCAGATGGGTAACGTCTGTAGTGAACGCGACCACGTCGCTCCCGGCCTCACGCAACTCGGCAACAAACGCTTCCAACCCGTGCTGATCGAGTGCTGCTGCCACGACGCGAGCGCCCTGTGCGGCCAATGCGCGGGTGGTGGCAGCACCAATGCCGGAAGATGCGCCAGTGACGATGGCAACCTTGTTTTGCAAATAATTCATATTTGAGTACCTCTTGTGCGGCGAAATGTTTTCGCGACGAAGCCTCCCCGCGCCGAACTGACGCAAAGGGAATCTCTAATCAGTTGGAGTTGGCCGTTGGCCAATCGATGTAGCCCTTGGCGCCTCCGCCGTAGTAACTCTCGCGCGGAGCTATGGTCAGCTCGACACCGCGACGCAGGCGCTCTACCAGGTCGGGGTTGGCAATGAACAACCGACCAAACGCCACGGCATCAATCCGCCCTTGCGCCCTGCGCTCCAGCGCCATTTCCAGGTCATAGTTGTTGTTGCCAATGTACGAACCTTCGAACTGCGCACTCAGCGCGTCCAGATCCACCCCTTCAGGAACGGTACGAGAGGTGGCTGTCGCGCCTTCGACGAAATGCAGATAGGCCAAATTGAATCTGTTCAACTGTTGAATGAGGTGACCGTAGGTCGCCATGACGTTGCTGTCTGGAGGCGTGTTACCTGCATCAGGAGTTACGGGTGAAAGGCGGATGCCGACCCGATCACTACCCCAAATTGCTACCACGGCTTCGGTGACTTCAAGTGTCAGTCGTGTCCGATTTTCGATGGAGCCACCGTACCGGTCAGTCCGCTGGTTGGTGGAATCACGCAGGAACTGATCGAGCAGATAGCTGTTGGCAGAATGGACTTCCACACCGTCGAAACCGGCTCGCTTGGCATTTTCTGCCGCATGCCTGTACTGCTCGATGATCCCCGGGATCTCTGAGGTCTCAAGCGCCCGAGGCATGGACACTTCGACCATGCCATTGTTGGTATAGGTGGTCCCTTCGGCCTTGATTGCCGAGGGCGCGACCGGCGCTTCGCCGTTTGGCTGCAACTCAACGCTGGAGAAGCGACCTACGTGCCACAACTGGCTGACGATTTTTCCGCCGGCCGCGTGCACTGCGTCAGTGACTTTTTTCCAGCCTGCTACCTGCTCCTCTGTCCAGATTCCGGGCGTCATGGCATAGCCACGCCCCTGAGCCGAAATGTTTGTGGCCTCGGCAATGATCAGGCCCGCGCTGGCACGCTGGGCGTAATAAGTAGCGTGCATTTCATTCGGCACGCCGTCGTCGGCCATTCGGCTGCGAGTCACGGGGGCCATGACAATTCGGTTAGCCAGTTGTATCGCCCCCATGGTCATAGGGGAAAACAGGTCGGTGTCTGCGGCAATATCAATCATAAAAACTCCAAATGAATAGACCGGTCGTCTAGTTAAAAGCTTAAAAAAAATGCCCCTATGCCAGCAGGCGCTTACTCGTGATCAGTGCCGTATCAAAGGCAGCCGTCGTATTGCGGACTTTTACCAGAAGCGATGCCCCCAACCACAATTGATACAGCGATTCAGCCAGTGATTCTGCGTCTTGAGCCGAAGTAATTGAGCCATCAGCCATTCCTTGCTGAACACATCGCGTGATTCTCTCGATGATCAGCGCTGTGCCCTCCTCCAGTACGCCGCGCATGTCTTCCGACAGGTCGCACACTTCGGCGCCGAGTTTCACCACCAGGCATTTCTCCTCGGGATGATCGAACGCCTGCGTCTTCGCCCAATAGCGCAAATAGCCAAGGAGCCGCTCGGCACCCGTCCCTTGCGCCGCCATAACGACGTCCACCCGCCCGATGTACTCCTGAAAGTATTCCTCCAATAGTGCCTGGCCGAATTCCTCTTTGGAGGAGAAGTAGTGATAAAACGACCCTTTAGGTACACCCGCCGCCTTCAGCACTTCCATAAGACCGACAGCGGTGTAGCCTTTGTGGGTCATCAATGCCTTCGCTACATCGATGATGTGTTGTCGCATGTCTTGATTAGGTTTTTTCATAGTGAGCACAGCCTAATCAGAACTAGACCGGTCGTCTAGTAACTATTTCCAGTATCTGACGAACGCGAATAAACGCTTGCTGCCGTGTGCGGCTGAGAAGGTTTCAGTGCAACCTTCTCCCACTTGGCGATAACCAACGGTGCAATGGCATTGCCCAATACGTTCAGCGTGGTGGTGCCACTGTCGATAATCCTGAAGATGCCTGCGATCAACGCCACGCCCTCCAACGGTAATCCGGCGGACGCCAATGTCGCTGACAGGATGATGATGGCAAAACCGGGTACCCCTGCTGCTCCCTTTGAGGTCAGCACCATCGTCACCACCAGCAGGATCTGCTGCGACAGAGAAAGGTCGATGCCATAGAGCTGCGCCACGAAGATCGTTGCCACACCGAGAAAAATCGATGCGCCATCCAGGTTGAACGCATAACCCACTGGCACCACAAAACCGACGATCCGACGCGGGACACCGTAGTTCTCCAATCGCGTCATCAACTGCGGCATGACGGCGGCGGACGCGGCACTCGAAAACGCCAGAATAAGCTCATTGCGAAAGTACCTGATCAACTTGAAAATGTTTTCGCCGATCAAATAGCAAATGCCGCCAAGTATCACCAACGCGAAAACTATCAGCGCCAGATAAACCACCCCGATTAGCTTGAGCAACGGCAACAATGAGGCGAAACCAAACGTCGCCACGGTCGCGCCGATCATTCCAAACACGCCGATCGGTGCATAAGCCATGACGATTGAGACGACCTTGAACATTGCATCGGAAAGGCTCTGAACGACCGCGATGAAGGGTGCGCTTTTGTCCTTCGGCAGAGCGTTCAATGCCATGCCTAACAGCACCGCGAAAAACAACACGGACAGCAACTTCGCTTCTGACATAGCAACCAGCACATTGTCAGGGACGATGTTCTGCAAGATGACCAATGCGCCTTTGGCCGGCTCCAGAGTGATCGCTGCGGTGCCGTGCGAAATACCGGAAATGTCGGTGCCCGTCCCCGGCTCGAAAACATTGGCGAAACACAAGCCGATGACAATGGCCAAGGCCGTAATTGCAAAAAAGTAGCCCAGCGATTTTATCCCCATGCGGCCAAACGATTTGTTATCGCCACCGCCTGCGATGCCCAGAATCATGCAACAGAACACAATCGGTACAACCACCATCTTCATCATCTTGATGAAGATATCTCCGAGCGGTTTTAGGATCTCCGAACTCACCCATGCCTGATACTGCGGATGCGTATTGAAGTACCAACCGACAAGCACGCCAAGCAATAGCCCGGCAACGATTTGCCACACCAGGGGAATACGTTTCATGTCTAGCCTTCTTGTTGGAGTGAAAGGTCTGCGTCTATTCGCAGTTGCTAGAGTCATGAGCTTCCAGCTCATTTGAAATCAAATGGCACAACGCCGTTGTGCCATGGCTGTTGTTACTTGGCGAAGAGCTGGCTCATATCCTTGAACGCCTTGAACTCAAGAGCGTTGCCGCACGGGTCAAACAAAAACATGGTGGCTTGCTCGCCCACTTGGCCTTTGAAACGAATGTACGGTTCGATCACAAATTCGGTACCAAACGACTTCAAACGTTCGGCCAGTGCCTCCCACTGTTCCCAACCTAAAATGATGCCGAAGTGCGGAACTGGAACATCGTGTCCGTCAACCGGGTTGCTATGCACGCTTTCCTGCGAAGCGGTTTTTGGATGTTCATGAATCACCAGTTGGTGACCATAAAAATCGAAATCTACCCACTGCGTGCTGGAGCGCCCTTCTTCAAGACCAAAAACCTCACCGTAAAAGGTGCGAGCTGCAGCCAGGTCGTAAACAGGGATAGCAAGGTGGAATGGCGAGAGGCTCATGAGAACTCCAAATATTTTTTGTTGGTTGGCGAACATTTCCACCGCCATTGGCTCTCTGGATTAAGCCGTTGCCGTGGATGGGAAACATCGTAGGACGGGAAGCCAAACATAAAAATCAATATATATTTCTTAGAAACACAACTAATATTTGTGAATGATCAAAGAACTGAAGACACTCATTGCTGTGGCGCGTGAAGGCACGTTCGCCGCTGCCGGCAACAAGATCGGCCTGACTCAGGCCGCCGTGAGCGCGCAAATCCAGCGCCTGGAAGCCGAGCTCGGGTTCGAAATTTTCGACAGGAAAGGACGCTCGGCCCATCTCAACAAAATGGGCCACCAGATACTTCTGCAGGCGCAAGAGCTGCTGAGACTTTATGACAATCTGGGCTCTACAACGCTGGGCGAGCCTCCCAGCGTGCTGGTCAACATCGGTGCGATCGCGTCCGTGCAGCGCTCCTATTTGCCCGATGCGCTCGCAAAGTTTCACAAACAGTGTCCGCAGTGCCGCACACGTGTTATCCCGGGCCTTTCAATGGAGATGGTGAACCTCGTCGACGCCGGCGAGATCGACATGGCCGTGATCATTCGCCCGCCTTTCTCCCTTCAAAGTGACCTGCGCTGGACGACACTGGCGCTAGAGCCCTATCGACTGATCGTGCCACGTGACCTAGAGGGAGAAGACTGGTCGGAACTGCTGTCCAGCCAGCCATTCATTCGCTATGACCGATCATCCTTCGGCGGCAGGCAGGTCGACCGTTTCCTGCGGCAGATGCATTTCACCTTGCAGGAAGTTTGCGAGCTGGATGAACTGGAGGCCATCATCAAGCTGGTTGAAAAGGGTGTAGGCGTAGCTCTGGTGCCGCAGACAAAACCCCATCAGGAATGGCCCACAGGTGTACGGGCGATCGATTTGGGACAACACACCTTTCACCGGGATATCGGGTTGGTACATCGGTCTCGACAGAGTTTTACGGAGCCTGTGCGAATTTTGGCCCAGCTTATTAGTGATCAGGTAACAGCGATCTCCAAATAAGAGTTTCAAAAAAGGCCCTATCGGGCCTTTTTACTCAATCAACACATCACTTGGTCAGCCAAGACTCTACGGTCGCGGCGCCGTGCTTTGTTTTCCACTCCTTGAGCGTCTTGTGATTGCCGCCCTTCGTCTCTACCACTTCGCCGGAGTGCGGGTTTTTATAGACCTTCAACTGGCGAGGCTTGCGGCTACCCGCTTTGGACTCGACAGCTGGAGCGCGGCGACCTGCCTGTGGATCGAGCACATTGATCACGTCCTTCAAGCTGTAGCCGTACTTTGCGAGCAAATCACGCAGCTTGGTTTCGAACTCGATTTCTTTCTTGAGGCCTGCGTCACCCTTGAGGGCTTCGAGAGCCTGAAGCTGTTCGGCGAGGTGTTTTTCGAGCTGGCGGAATTCTGCGAGTTTGGACATGAAATCTCTCTTCTGCTATTGATCGGGGCTTCCCGCTAAACAATATCCTAAATTTACAAAGTCGGAACTACCGCGCCGGTACTCCCTCGATCAAGTAGACGTCCGTCTTGGCTGAACGCTGGCGGACTTTCCTCAGTTCCGTGTACTGCGTAGAGTTGTACCAAGCCTGGGCTTTTTCGACGCTCGCGAACTCGATGACCACACGGCGACGCTTTGGTGCTTCACCTTCAAGCGAAATGGTTTTTCCGCCTCGCACGATGAAATGTCCGCCATAGGGTTTGAAAGTTGATTCGACCTGCGCACTGTAAGGCTTCATCCCCTCGGGATCGGTAACTTCAAACTCGGCGACATAGTAGGCCGGTGGTGCGGCAGACTCTGCGTCCGATGCCATCACCCGACAACTGCCCGCCGCAAAATACGCCAGTCCCGCCAGGGCAATCGCCATCACCTTGAAATTTTTCATTCACTTTGCTCCATTGAGAAATCAACTTGACCAGCGCGCAGCCGGTTATCGGCCAGACCGTGAACCAAGCTCGATCGGGGTGGTTTCAATCAGGCGCTTCGACAGAATCATCGACTTCGTAGTAACAGCGTACTTTTTGAAGTGCGGCGATTCGATATGGCTTCGATATGCCGAGTCGCTGGCGTAGATTTCGAAAAAATGAAACCAGTTTGGACGGTCGACTTCGGCCACGGCGTAGATGGATATGACGCCGGGCTCTACTCGAGTCGACTCAGAGATCTCTTCTTTGACTGCGGCTTGATAGGCAGCAACCTGTGCAGGGTCGATTTCAAGTTGCGCGATGCGTACCACCAGGCCATTGTCTTCGGCGGCCAGCGCTTGTCCTGCCAGTAATCCTGTCAATGCGATCACTCTTGATAAACGTTTACCCATCAGTTTTCCCCTTCCTTCACTGCGGCAGCGCATATGCCACCACGTAATCACCCTTCTGCGTCGTCGCCGAATTACCGCCAGCGCTGACGACCAGATATTGTCGGCCACTCTTTGGAGAAACATACGTCATCGGGTTTGCCTCGGCACCGACAGGCAACCGCCCTTTCCACAGCTCTTCGCCGCTATGCTCGGCGGTTTTCCTCCTCATTGCCCGATGTTGCTGCAGCTGAGCCAGCCACGTCGATTTTTCCACCGCTGGTTTATCAATCGTCGACATCCGAGGCCAAGGAGAGCGGCTGAATGAGCTGCGGGCCTTGGTTACGCACGTTGCCCACATCCTTGCCAACCTTGTACCAATGGAAATCCGTTGCCGGCCTGCAGTGCTCCATGGCTAATTCGCGAGCGCGTTCAGCGGAGGTGTTGGGATCGACCCATTCACGCGCATGCCCAGGCGCCAAGACCAAGGGCTTGCGGTCGTGGATATCGACCATGCCCTCATCGCTCGCGGCGGTGATGATGACGAAGCCATCCCGCTCGTCCGGTTGCAGAGCTTCGTGCACCTCGGCCAATCCCGCGAAGAACATCGGAATCTGCTCTTTCAGGGTGATGAAATACGGCTGCTTTTTCTTCGGATCTTCTTCGTCCTTGACCCACTCGAACCAGCCGTTCGCCGGCGCGAGTACGCGTCCGTTTGGCCAGAGCTGATTGAAAAATTTGCCGGTGATGACGGTCTCGACTCTTGCGTTGATCGGGTCAGGACGCTTTCCCTTCGCCCAGAATGGCGCCCAACCCCATCTTACCTTGTCAATGCTCAAGCCCTCCCGAACCGGCCGGATGATTTCCACCCGCGTCGACGGTGCGACGTTGTATCGCTCAACGGGCCAGAGGTCATAGCCATTGATCACCAACTGCCTTGGCGCAAGCTCCTTGAGGTAGTGATCCATCGATTCGTAAATCGAGTAGCGTCCGCACATGCTGTCACCCGTCGAATTGTGGTGCCTATGAGATTGACCGCAAGCGAACCAAATCGTTAACTGTATGTACGTACAGTTAACCTCCTAAGGCTTGCATCATGAGCATCATCCTTCTCGGCCCACTCGCTACTGGCGGTAAGAAGCTGCCCCTTTATTCCGCCAGGGTACCGGCGGGCTTTCCCTCCCCTGCGGCGGACCACATCGAAAAGCACATTTCCCTGGATGAGCTGTTCGATATCCGGGCACCGCACGTGTATCTGGTGAGGATCGATGGCGACAGCATGCAAGGCGCGGGCATCTATTCCGGGGATATGGTGATCGTCGATCGGAGCATCGAGGCGGTCAGTGGCGATATCGTCATCGCTGCGTTGAACTCGGAGCCATTCTGCAAGCGCCTGCTTTTGCGCGAGAACGCGGTGATGCTTTTGTCGGAGAATCCGAAATACCCGGCGAGACATGTCATGGAAGGCGATGAGCTGGTGATCTGGGGTGTCGTGAAATACAGCGTCCGTGATCATGACCATGCGTGAACCGGTTTTTGCACTCATCGACTGCAACTCGTTTTACGCGAGCTGCGAGCGCGTCTTCAGGCCCGACCTGGCAAAGACCCCTATCGTGGTGCTGTCCAACAACGACGGCTGTGTGATCGCGCGTAGTTACGATGCCAAGCCTTTCGTGAAAATGGGTCAGCCGTACTTCCAGATCAAAGACCATCTACGCCGGCATGGAATCGTGGCTTTCAGCAGTAATTACGCGCTGTACGGCGACATGAGCGAGCGCGTCATGACCATCATCGAATCGATGGTGCCGGCACTTGAGGTCTATAGCATCGATGAGGCATTTGCCGATTTGACTGGCATGCCCGGAGATCTGTCCGCGCTTGGCAGGCACATGCGCTCAACACTTCTCAAACGCGCCGGCATTCCAGTCGGAGTGGGTATTGCACGGACGAAGACGCTGGCCAAGCTCGCCAACCACACAGCCAAACGGCTGCTGGACATCACTGGCGGCGTGGTGGATCTGTGCGATCCGTTCAAACGGGACTGGACGTTGCGCAACACCGATGTCGGCGAGGTCTGGGGCGTCGGCCGGCGCATGAAGGCACACCTGGAAACAATGGGCATCAAGACGGCGATGGACCTGGCGAAAGCCGATCCGTGGATGCTTCGCCAGAAATTCAGCGTGGTGATTGAGAAAACGGCTCGGGAGCTCGCCGGCACCTCATGCCTGGAACTGGGTGAAGCTGATCCACCCAAGCAGGAGATCTGCTGCAGCAGGATGTTCGGCAACCGGCTCACGCAGATCGAGCCGATCAAAGAGGCCGTCGCCACTTACACCCAGCGCGCAGCGGAAAAGCTCCGAGCGCAAAACTCGCTGTGCAAGAAGATCCGCGTGAGCATTCGCACCGGCATGTTCAACCCTGACGAAGCGAAATATGCCAATGGCGCCTTGGTGGAGTTACCGTACCCGACCAACGACGTGCGGCTGATGACGAAGGCTGCGACCGAAGCGGTCAATCGTCTCTTCCGTCCCGGCTACAAGTACAGCAAGGCGGAAGTGCTGCTGATGGATCTGCGCCAGCCTGGCGAATTCACCGATGACCTGTTCGCGCAATCCCAGCCGGCGATGGCAGACAAGGTGATGGGTGTGCTGGATGAGATCAATGGTCGCTGGGGAAAGGGAGTGCTGCGTGTAGCCAGCGTGCCTACAGCACCTGGATGGGCGATGCGTCGGGAGCTTATGAGCCAGAGTTATACGACGAAGCTGGATCAGTTGTGGACGGTGAGCGCCAGGTAGCGGCGACGGGATGGGCCACTGCCGCCTGAAAAACGAGCGGCCTTGAACGACTGCTTATGGCCAGAAGCGGACAACGGTCAGGAATGAAAATCGCCGTCTGGCGTGTCGCCATTTGCCCTGAGAATTCGCCACCGTCTGTTAAATTCTCAGTTCACTGAAGGAACAGGAGTGCGATTCGTGAGCAAGTACAGTGCAAGCGGCGACAGTGTTACCAAGGGCATATTGCTGATAAGCGCTGCTGTCTTTCTCCTTTCGCTGGCCGATGCAGCAGTCAAATATTTCAGCGCCAGACTTCCACTCTGGCAGTTGTTCCTCATCGTCTCCTGCCTGTCGGTGCCCACCCTTGTAGCCTGGCTCGCAAGGGACGTCAGATCGGGTCGATACTCAACCGCCTCGATGTTTTGGGTGACAATCAGGAGCATTCTGCTGTTGTTAATGTGGGTAACGTACTACTCGGCGTTACCGTTGATCCCGTTATCAGTGGCTGCCGTGGCGATCTACACAACTCCCCTTTTCATAGCGCTTTTCTCCACCCTTTACGGAGGTGAGCCGTTATCACTGCGAGGTTGGGTTGCGATAGGAATAGGTTTCGCGGGTGTCGCCACAGTGTTACGCCCGGGATCAGATGTTTTCGTCCTTGCAACTCTGCTACCTGTGATTGCGGCGGTTTTCTACGCGGTCGCGATGGTTGTGACACGTCGACATTGTCGCAATGAACATCCACTGGTATTGGCGCTGGGCTTGAATATCGCTTTTCTTTTCGCCGCCGTAATCGGAGGCGGCGCATCGCTGATGGTCAGTGAGTCCACAGTTGCTGGTGCTGCATTTCTACTCTCTCCCTGGCAGACGCCCGGTTGGCAGGAGATGCTTTTTATCTTCTGTTACGCCTGCGCCCTGATTTTCATAAATACGGCTACCGCCAAGGCCTACCAGGTTGCGCCTCCAGCACTTATCGGGACTTTCGATTATGCGTACCTGGTTTTCGCCTGCCTTTGGGGTTATGTACTGTTCCAGGAAACGCCGGACACCTTTACATGGGCTGGAATAGTTTTGATTGTCATTGCCGGCTTCCTGATTCTGCGCGCCCAAAAATGTAATCAATAGGCGCTTCTTGGCCCCAGAGATATCGCCCGTGAGCGGCAGTTGTCGGCCAGAAGCGGACGCTGGACAGGACAACTACCCAACCTCGACCAGATTCTAATTCGATCTGCTAAATCGCCTAATGCCGAGGTTTCGTTATCAGTCGCTGGCGGATGCAGATGTTTTGACGGAAAATTCGGTGCTTTAGATATTAGTCGCCAAGGAACGGACATGGCATTGACCAGCAAGATCACTCCCTACAATCCCACTTGGCCCGCCCGCTTTCTGGCAGACAAACCACTCATCGCTTCGGCCTTTGGCGATGAACTGATTGCAATACACCACGTTGGAAGCACCTCTGTTCCAGAGATCGCGGCGAAGCCCGAAATCGATGTGCTCATCGAGGTTCACGATCATCGCAATGCGTCGGCGCGGGACGAGGTGTTGATGGGTTTGGGATATGTACGAGGAAGTGATCTATCGGAAGGGCATCATTTCTATCGGCGTAATGTGGATGGGATTCGCACGCACAAGCTTCACGCTTGTACCCGTGGCCACCTTACGATCACCCAGATGCTTGGGTTCAGAGATTTGCTTACGCGCGATGCCTCGATCCGCCAGCAGTATGAAGCGCTGAAGTTTCAGTTGGAGTCGAGCAATACTGGTGGGATGGCTGAGTATCTGGAGAAAAAGTCTCCGTTTATTATCGCGGCGCTACTTCATGCCGGTATATCCATTCCTGAATGACCGATGGGTCGCTGAGCGACCCCGGAATCAAGTGTCCGCTTTTGGCCGATAGCTGCCATTCCCCCCCCCCGTGAGCTATCGATCCAAAACAGCCATCTGCCAGCCCGTATCAAGCCACTGACTGAACCTCGCCTTAAGTTTGTCCTGCCTGAAATTTCGAGCCTGCACAAAAAAACCGCCGATTCGTTGTCAGTTGATCTTTTTCAGCCTATCTTCAATAAAACCTATACAGACGCTTTGTATACGTACAACCTTTTTCACCCGACATTAGCCCACACGCAGCACTCCCCACGAGTAACCCGAATGAGCCCAGAGTTAGCCAGCCATTACCGTGAGATCCTCGTTGGCGTCGGCGAGAACCCTGAGCGCGAAGGTCTGCGGGACACGCCCGAGCGGGCCGCCAAGGCCATGCGATACCTGTGCGACGGCTACGGGTTGAGCCTGGAAGACGTGACCAACGGTGCTCTGTTCGAATCGCAAAGTGATGAGATGGTGATCGTCAACGACATCGAGCTTTATTCGCTGTGCGAGCATCACATGCTTCCATTTATCGGCAAGGCGCATGTGGCGTACATCCCCACTGGCCGGGTGCTGGGGCTATCGAAGGTGGCGCGGGTGGTCGACATGTTCGCGCGGCGGCTGCAGATTCAGGAAAACCTTACTCAGCAGATTGCTCAAGCCATCCAGCAGATCACCGATGCCGCCGGTGTCGCGGTGGTCATTGAAGCCAGGCACATGTGCATGATGATGCGCGGTGTCGCGAAGCAGAATTCGGTCATGACGTCCTCCGTCATGCTCGGTGCCTTCCGTGATAGTTCGACGACGCGGCAGGAATTTCTCCAGCTCATCGGACGGCGCTAGGCCTATACGCCGCTCGTTAACTGTACAAGCTCAAGGAGTAGGAAGATGACCCGATTTCTGCTGCTATTAGTAGTGTCGCTCAGCATTGCAAGCTGCGGCAGTGTCGATGTTGCTCGGTACGCAGACCAGCAGCCTGCATTGAGTCTGGAGCATTTTTTCAGCCAGCCCGTCAAAGCCTGGGGGATGTTTCAGAAGCGCAACGGCGAAGTGACCAAGCGTTTCGAGGTCGACCTCGTCAGTCGTCGCGAAGGCAACAACCTGATTCTCGACGAGCGCTTTGTGTATAGCGACGGTACCCATCAACGCCGAATCTGGACCCTCACTCCCGAGGAGAATGGCCGCTGGAGCGGTCGCGCGGGCGACGTGGTCGGTGTCGCAAAGGGACAGATTGCAGGAAATGCTTTCCACTGGCGGTATCGCCTGAACCTGCCCGTCGACGATTCGACCTACGAGGTGAGCATGGACGACTGGATGTACCTGATCGACGAAGACACGTTGATCAACCGCACCAGTATGTCCAAGTGGGGTGTTGAGGTCGGCCAGGTGACAGTGTTCTTCCGTCGCGAGAGTGCTGGGGCGAATCCTTGATCCGTTGAATGGCGGGCCGATAAGGGCCACGTCACTCAAGGGTGACCTGACCCACAACCTTAATCGAACCCCTGCCCCGTCCACGGGTCTGCTTCACATCGATTCCCTGGAAGCAAACTCATGTCCACTCAACACACCCTTGTCCTGCTCGCCCGAGGCGGATACGCCGCGCGCGGTGTTCTGTACCTGATCATCGGCATTTTCGCCCTGCTCGCCGCCCATGACTCCACCAAACCAAAAGACAGCCATAAAAGCCTCGAAGCATTGCTCAGCCAGCCATTCGGCTATGTGCTGATCGGCGTTGTGGTCGCCGGTCTGCTGGCCTTCGCCGCTTGGCGGGCGCTGCAAGCGATTCGTGACATCGACCACCATGGCAGCGAGTTCAAGGGGCTGGTCATTCGTGCAGGCTTGCTTGCTGGCGGTATGGTCAACGCGGCGCTGGCCTTCTTTGCCTTGGGCCTTTTGGTGAGTGGCCTCAGGAGTTCGGGCGGCTCTGGCGATGGCAAGACCAAGGATCTGCTCGCGCATCTGCTGTCGTTCGAACACTCGAATCTGTTGATCTACCTCGTCGCGCTGATCCCGCTCGGTGTCGGTATCGCCCACATCATCAAAGGCTGGAAAGCCTCGTTCGAGAAGTACTTCGAAGCGGATGACGAAGTGATGCGCTACGTGCGCCCGGTGTCACGATTTGGTTTGATTGCGCGAGGCGTGGTGTTTATCGAGATTGCAGTGTTGATGGCGGTCAGCGGCTCGGTTTACCAAGCGACGAATCCACCCGGCATGAAGGAAGCGCTGGACGCTTTGCAGAATCTGCCGGCTGGCGGCGTGCTGTTGATGCTGATGGCGTTGGGGCTGATCGCATTCTCGGTGTACAGCTTTTCCGAGGCCGCCTGGCGCAGGATCGAGATGGATGTGCCGTTGTAAGCGGCGATTCGAGGGGGCGCATGCCCCCTCGATTTCGGGTCATCAAGTGAACAGATCAACGCCCAGTTGAAAAGCCACCCACAGCGCCAGCCCAGTGGCAAACAACAGCGCGATGTTTTCGAACAGGTTGTTGCGGTACTGCTTGTCCAGCAGCGATTTCTGGTTGGACATGATCAGCAAGCCCAGGGAAATCACCGGCAAACCAATGATGTTCAAGGCGCTGACACCAATGGTCAGCGTGACGAAATCCGGCATGCCCGGCATCGACCAGATCAGCGGCGTGACCAGGATGAACAGCATGAACCACTTGTGCATCGGGTCGTGATGGAACTCTTTGCCGTACTTCTCGCGCCGCTCAGGGCGAACGTGCTGGAAGGCATCGGTGATCAGCATCGGAAACGCCGTGGTCTTGCCGGAAATGCTGGCAAACAACGTCGCGAATACGCCGATGAAGAACACATACCAGCCAATCGGGCCGAAGTAGATTTCCAGCGCCTTGCCCAGATCGCCTAAGGTTTTCACCTCGATACCGTTCGGTCGCAGGATTTCCGCACCGACGATCCAGATCGCCAGGTTGATGATGATCCCGACGAACACCGCAAACAGCAGATCGTTGCGCTGAATGCGCTTGTGCTGCGGCCCGATCCAGCCTTTCTGGCGCATGACGTAGGGGTGCACGAAGTTGGCGATCGAACCGGCGACCGCCCCGATCACCGATACCGCTACCAGCAAGGCGCCGTGCACGCCTTCGTCAGGCGGAATGCTGAAACCGATGGTGCCTTTGATGATGCCTGTCACATCCGGGCCGGACATCACCGCCAGAGCGATGAAGGCCAGCGTCATGATCGCCAGCAGCAGTTTCATTACGCCTTCGATCATCGTGTAGATGTTGCGCCCGACGAGCATCCAGACCGCCAGCACCACCGCCACCGAACACAGCAATGGCTGATCGATCTTGAACAGCATCGCCAGCGACTCGCCTGCCCCCTTGATCATGTAGGCGTTCATCAAGTGCCCCATCAACAAGGCGTAAACCAGCATGAACCAGGCAAACACCGGATTGAGCTGGGCATAGCCCTGAAAGATGGTCATGCCCTGGTTATTGCATAGCTGAAAGCGGGCAATGATGTTGACGATCAAGTACCGGAGCAACAACGAGACCGCCAGCACCCACATCATGGCGTAGCCGTAATTCGCGCCGGCCACCGAGGACGTGATCAGGTCGCCCGCGCCAAGCCACGACAGCACGGCGATGATGCCGGGACCGAGCAGTTTCAGCGTTCGCAGGAACAGGTTTTGCGGTTTCGCAGCGGCCTGATGATCGAGTGGAGCCATGCTCGTCATAGGGGTATCTCCGTTATTGTTTTTGTGAGAACGAATGCAGTCCGGCACATTAGTAGGATGTCGTACAACAACGCTAATGGGAGAGTATGTAGAAATGTTTCATGTCTGCCGAGGCATTGCCATCCCCGATCATTTTCACCGATCCATGCCAGCTGAATCGGCGCTGTGACAGAGGTGCGATCAGAGCACATATCGGCCAAATAGACATTGATGCCCCTGGCAATCACTCATAGGATGACTGATCACAAAAACAATAAGGCTGGAAATGATGAAAAGAACCCTCTTGATCGCTGCGCTTGCCTCAACCCTTAGCGTGACTGCCAATGCCGCGACCTACGCTTACATCTCAAGTCCCGGTGACGGTCTGATCTCGCAATACCGCCTCGAGCCGGACAACGGCGCGCTCACCCTGATCGAACAGATCCAGGCCGGTGACCAAGTCAATCCAATGGCCCTCACCCCGGATGGCAAGGTGCTGTTCGCAGCCTTGCGGGTCAAACCTTTTCAGGTTCTGGGCTACCGGATCGATCCCCAAAGCGGTCATTTGACAAAGTTTACCCAGGCGCCTCTGGCAGAGAGCATGGCCTACCTGTCGACCGACCGAAAAGGTCGCTACCTGCTCGCGGCGTCTTACGGCGCCGACACCCTCAGCGTTCAGAAGATCGGCGAGGATCAACAACCTTCCGCCAGCATCCTGCGCTACCCGACCGGCCTGCATGCGCATTCGATTCGCACCGAGCCGAGCAATCGCTTTGCCTACGCCGGCAACCTGGGCACCGATAAGGTTCTGCAATATCGCCTGAATGCCCAGACCGGTGAGCTCAGCCCGATTGGCAGTGGTTCGGTCAGCGTCCCGGAGAAAACCGGCCCTCGCCACCTGGCATTCTCGCCGGACGGCAAATTCCTTTACGTCGTGGGCGAAATGAGTGGCACCGTGACCGCGTTTTCAATCGACCAAAGCAGCGGCGCGCTGACCCGAATCGCTGCAGCCAATGGCATTCCCGAGCGTTTGAAACTGGCCCACGGCGAAATCCGTGATGCGCGCAACAACGATCTGAAAGACGACCCGACCCCGCGCATCTGGGCCGCTGACCTGCGCATGTCGCCGGACGGAAAGCTGCTGCTGATGAGTGAACGTACCAGTAGCAGCGTCTCGGCGTTTTCCGTGGATCCGGCAACAGGCCGACTGGCCTTCCTCGACAACTACCCGGTGCAGGAACAGCAACCGCGCAACATCGCCTTCTCGCCCGATGGCCGCTGGCTGCTGGTCACGGGCGAGAAAAGCGCCAAGGTCGGTACTTACGCGGTGAGCAAGGATGGCGCCCTGAAGCGTGTCGGCGAAGCGGCATCGGGCAAAGGTGCATTGTGGATCGAGGTACTGCAAACCCCTGATCAGTGAGCCTCTGCGGAGCAGCAACTGCTCCGCTGTCCTGCAACTAATCTCCTGCCGCTTCGGTCATTAGCTTTGCCGAGGTTGATACATTTACGCAGACCTCACTTTCAAGAGACTGCCGTCGTGATCAGCCATCTCGATCGCCGCAACAACCGCTCGCTGGACAGTCTGAATTTCTTCCTCGCGGATGTTCGCGACGGCCTCGGGCCGTACCTCGCCATTTACTTGCTCGCCGTGCACCACTGGGACCCGGCCAGCATCGGTGTGGTCATGACCCTCGCCGGTATCGCTGCACTGATCACGCAAACACCCGCCGGAGCACTGGTTGACAGCAGCCGCGCGAAACGTGCGTTGATCATCATCGCCGCGCTGCTGGTGACCGCGAGTTGTCTGGTCCTGCCGTTCATTTCTTCATTCACTCTGGTGGCGTTGACCCAAGCCTTGAGTGCAGCGGCTGCGTCGATTTTCGCCCCGGCGATTTCCGCGATCACGCTGGGCATTACCGGCCCCCGGGCATTTACCCGGCGCACTGGCCGCAACGAGACGTTCAACCACGCCGGCAACGCGTGCGCGGCGTTATTGGCCGGTTTGTTTGCGTATCTGTTCGGTCCGGTGGCGGTGTTTTATTTGATGGCGGTCATGGCGCTGGCCAGCGTGGTTGCCGTGCTGTTCGTCTCGGCCGAGGCGATCGATCATGATGTGGCGCGGGGGCTGCAGCCTGGCGATCAAAGCCATCAGCCGTCCGGGTTCAAGGTGCTGCTGAGCAATCGACCGCTGCTGATGTTTGCCCTGTGCTGCGCGCTGTTCCACCTGGCCAATGCGGCGATGCTGCCGCTGGTGAGCCAGAAACTCGCGCAAGCCAACCTGCACATGGCCACGCCGCTGACGTCGGCATGCATCGTCGCCGCGCAACTGGTCATGGTGCCGATGGCGCTACTGGCCGGTGCGAAAGCCGACGTCTGGGGGCGCAAACCGTTGTTGCTGGCGGGTTTTCTGATCCTGCCGCTGCGCGGGTTGCTCTACACCTTCTCGAATGATCCCTACTGGCTGGTCGCCGTGCAGTTGCTCGACGGTATTGGCGCCGGGCTTTTCGGGGCGCTGTTCCCGGTGATGGTCAAGGATCTCACCCTCGGCTCCGGACATTTCAATGTCAGCCTCGGCGCACTGACCACCGCGTTTGGTCTGGGGGCAGCGTTGAGCAATGGACTGGCCGGGTTCGTCGTCGAGGCTGCCGGTTACAGCGCGGCATTCCTCACCCTCGCCGGGGTTGCAGCGGCGGCGTTCCTGCTGCTGTTGATCGGTGTTCCGGAAACGCTGCAGCGGACTGCCAAAATCGAGTCCGCTACAGTGCTGGGGCAAACCTGAGCTAATCGCCACCGCAGCCATTGCCCAGCACGGTGTACGTGGCGACATGCCGCTGACCGTGACTGTCTTCATAGACGACCTCCACCGGGACGATTCCGCAGGCGGCGCTGGTGTCGGTGATGCTGATGGTTTTGGCGATATCCAGTGGCACGCCGGTTTGTGCAGGTTCGGTGGCGGCGAACACGTTGCCGGCGACGATGGCCAGGGTCAAAGCGAAAAGCGTTTTCATGGAGTTGTCTCTCTATAAAGGATGGGGGAATTCAGGCCTGACGTTCAGTCAGCAATTGGCGTGCGGAATCGGCCATTACCGGCAGCGCTCCGGCGAGCATCAGGACGTCTTTGAGCACCAGGCGCCCGGCGCCGGACAGATAGGGAAAGCCATGCTCACCATCGCCCAGCGCAGCGACCCAGGCTTCAGGTGTGGTGACCAGAAAGCTCAGGGTCACCAGCGGCGTAGCGAATGCCAGAGCGCCGCCGAGCAGGCCGGTACGTCGGGAAAGCGGATTGGACAGGACCAGCAGACCGATGAGGATTTCCACCACGCCGAGCCCGGTGGAAAAACCGTAGGTGTTGTTCGCGGTCTGCCAGGCGCGCTTGTCGGCGTTCAGCTCGCCCTCGTGGCTCAGGTGCGCCTTGTAGTCCTGAGGGTGTTCGTAGAAGAACGACATCACCGGGCTGTTGGCGACGAAGGGCGTGATGCTGTCGGCTTCGTACGGCACGAATTTCAATGCACCGATCCACAGGAACACGATGGCGATGGCCACGCGCATCAGCGGAATGCCGAGGCGATCGAGTTTGCCGAGCTGTTGTAGTCCGGCGTTGATTGAGGTGAACATGCGACTTCTCCAGATCATTGAAAGTGGAGTCAGTCTGCGGTGCTATCGAATCGCGCTTTTGTCGGTCATGCTCAACGTCTTGCTCAATCGTCTCAACTTTGCGGATTCCATCGTGATGCGTGCCAATGAACTCGCTCGATAAACTCATCAGCCTGGCCAACGTGCGCGGCGGCCTGGATCTGCGTTGCCAGTTTCAGGGCGACTGGGCACGTGATCACCAACAGGAAGCCTTGGGCAAGGCGCCCTATCACATCGTCCTCGAAGGTGAATGCCGGGTTGAGCTGGCGAGCGGACAACGCCTGGCGATGCGCGCCGGCGATATTCTTTTGCTGCCACGGGGCACGCCACATGTGCTGCACAGCACCGGTAAAAACGTAGCGCCGATGGCGCCAACGCTGATTCCCGGCGGGGTGTTGCCAATCT
This sequence comes from Pseudomonas sp. RIT-PI-o, assembly GCF_001297215.1. NCBI lineage: Bacteria > Pseudomonadati > Pseudomonadota > Gammaproteobacteria > Pseudomonadales > Pseudomonadaceae > Pseudomonas > Pseudomonas sp. RIT-PI-o. The sequence goes on from NZ_LHPA01000016.1 coordinate 228,040, forward strand.
ATCGGCTGGGTGGCGCGAGCGCCGATCTGGACATGCTCTGCGGTGGCTTTCATTACAACCGCGCGTCGATGCTGTTCGCTGCCCTCCCCGACTACCTGTTGATTGCCAACGATGGCTTGCCGGTGGATGCGCCGCTGACAGCCCTGGTCGCGCTGTTGCGCAGCGAAGCCGACAGCGAGCAACCGGGCGCACGATTTCTTCTCGACTCGCTGTCCCAGGCCTTGTTCACCTTTATCCTGCGTGCGCATCTGGCCCGGGCCGATCACGACAAAAGTACCCTGGCGCTGCTTGGCGACCAGCGCCTTGGTCGGACCTGTCAGGCGATATTGGCCGACCCGGCGCACGAATGGACCATCGAGGCCATGGCCGACACCGCTAACATGTCCCGCGCAACCTTCATGCGTACATTTGCCCGGGTCGCTGGCGTGTCGCCGTGGGTGATGCTGACCCAGTTGCGCATGGAACTCGCATTCAGTCTGCTCAGCCATTCGCACCTGGGCCTGAACGACATTGCCGTGCAGGTCGGCTATCAGTCGCAAGCGGCGTTCAGCAAGAAATTCAAGGAAATCTACGGCGAGGCCCCGGGCAAGATCCGCCGCGCGATCTGAAGGATCGACCGGTTTGTATCAGCATGTAGCTTTCGCCAACCCGGATACACACGCATGCGAAGTTCGGCCATGCGCACACAGAACTGATACATTTAGCGCGCTAAATACCCCTGTCGCTTCCATTCCTACCCTAACCAAACGACAGGACATCACCATGAACAAAGTCTTCGCAACCCTCGCCCTCACCGCCGCCATGTTCGGCGCCACAGCCGCATTCGCCGCGCCGGTCAAACCTACCGTGGTGCTGGTGCACGGTGCCTTCGCCGATTCGAGCAGCTGGAACGGCGTGGTCAAGATTCTCGAGAAGGATGGCTACCCGGTGATCGCCGCCGCCAACCCGCTGCGTTCGGTCAAGGGTGATGCGCAATCGGTGGCTGATGTGCTGGCCAGCGTGAAAACTCCGGTGGTGCTGGTCGGCCACTCCTACGGTGGCCCGGTTATCAGCGAAGCCGCTTATGGCAATGCCAATGTCAAAGCGCTGGTGTACGTCGCTGCGTTCGCGCCGGAAAAGGGTGAAACCGCTGCCGAGTTGTCCGGGCGTTTCCCCGGCAGCACCCTTGGCCCGACCCTGTCGGCCCCGGTTGCCCTGGCCGATGGCGGCAAGGATTTGTACATCCAGCAAGACAAATTCCACGATCAGTTCGCAGCCGATGTGTCCCAGGCCGATGCGAAGTTGATGGCCGCCACACAGCGCCCGGTCACCGTCGCCGCGCTCAACGAAGCCGCCACCGAGCCTGCATGGAAAACCGTGCCGTCGTACTTTGTCTACGGTGACCAGGACAAGAACATCCCGGCGCAGGCCCTGGCGTTCATGGCCGAGCGGGCACACGCCAAGCAGACCGTCGTGGTCAAAGGCGCCTCGCACGTGGTGATGGTGTCCAACCCGAAAGCCGTCGCCAGCCTGATCGAAACCGCCGCTAAGGCGAAGTGATCGAACCTTGCAGCGTCAGCCGTGAACCCTGTTCACGGCTTTCAGCGCCGGGTGATGCTGAAGGCGTTCGCTGAGAAAATCGACAAACGTGCGTACCTTCGCCGGTACGCGCGGATGTTTCAGATAGACCAGTTGCACAGGTAACGCCGGCGGCTCAAAGCCCTCCAGCACCAACTCCAGTTCACCGGCCGCGACCTGGCTGGCGACTTGATAAGACAGCACCCGGGTAATGCCCCAGCCGGAACTGGCAATGTTGATCGCCGCCTGATTTGCGGTGACCACCAGACGCGGTTCGAAGCGAAAACTCAATGGGCCATCGGCATGGGTGAATTGCCAATCGCTGAGCAAATGACTGGCAGACGACATGACGATATTGGCGCGGCTCAACTCGTTCGGATGTTGCGGCCGACCATAACGGGCGAAGTAATCGGGCGTGCCGCAGATGACCTGGCGGACCTCGCCGACCTTGATCGCATGCTGATTGTTTTCGTGCAGATGACCGATGCGCACAGCGACATCGATGCCCTCCTCGGCCATGTTCACCACCCGATCAACCAGCAAGGCCTTCAGATGTACGGAAGGAAACGCATCGACGTATTGCGCCAGCAACGGCGCGATGAACAACTCGCCAAACAACACCGACGCAGTCACGCTCAAATGCCCGCACGGCACCCGATAACTGCCTGCGGCCGCCTCTTCGGCTTCGTCGATATCGCAAAGAATCCGTCGGCAATCATCCAGATAACGATGCCCGGCTTCGGTCAGGTGCAGGCTGCGCGTGGTGCGCGACAACAGGCGCGTGCCGATGCGTTGCTCCAGCGCAGCAATCGCACGGGTGACGCTGGGTGGCGAGGTATTCAAACGCCGGGCCGCAGCCGCGAAGCCACCCTCCTCGGCCACGGCCAGGAACATGCGCATTTCCTGAAAACGATCCATAGGCGGGAACCTGTAGAAAACCTCGAAAACACAGTGAAATCATGTGGGAGCGAGCCTGCTCGCGAAAGCGGTGTGTCATTCAACTCTGATGTTGACTGACAGAAAGCCTTCGCGAGCAGGCTCGCTCCCACAGGGGTTTGGCGTGTGCTGATATCAAGCGCTTTGCAGGCCTACCGCAGTGCGCTGCATGCCGACGAATTTCGGCAGCGCCTCAACCCGTTCCAGCCAGGCCCGCACATTCGGGTAATCCTCGAGCGAGACATTGCCTTCCGGTGCGTGGGCGACATAAGTGTAGGCAGCCACATCGGCAACGGTTGCCTTGTCACCGGCGAGGAATGCGCTGTTGGCCAGTTCGTCTTCCATCACTTGCAACAAAGCATGGGAACGTTTGATCGCATCAGCCGCGTCGTAACCGGCACCGAACACAGTGATCAAGCGCGCCGTGGCCGGGCCGGAGCTGATCTGGCCGGCAGCCACCGATAACCAGCGCTGCACTTTGGCTTGCTCGACCGGGTCGCTCGGCAGCCATTGCCCGTTGCCATATTTGCCGGCGAGGTAGACGAGAATGCCGTTGGAATCAGCGAGCACCGTGCCGTTGTCGTCAATCACCGGCACCTGGCCGAAACGGTTGAGGGCAAGAAATTCAGGCGTTTTGTGCGCGCCCTTCATCAGGTCGACGAACACCAGTTCGGTCGGAACGTCCAGCAGGGACAGCATCAACTCGACGCGATGCGAATGGCCGGACAACGGATGGCGGTACAGTTTGACGGCTGACTGAGACATGACGTGCTCCTGAATTATTCGAGGTCGACCCGCTGATCGTGTCGATGGGCTCATCCTGCTCCCCTGCCGTAAATCGCGGAATCCTCACTCAATACAATCGAGCATTTCAGCCAGTGAAATAATCCCCCTCGTCCTTGGACGCACGTAGGGATCATTTCACCGACTGAAACAGTGGATTGCAGTTTCTGGCCATTCCCTCGCAACCGGCCGAGAGCGAACATGAGCCCACTTGAGCTTCAGCCCCTGGCGGCTCACCGGCCCGTCTGCACTGAGGAGAATCGAAATGGACACAGCGTCGAAACCGCAGCCCTCGCCCTGGCATGAAGGTGAGCTGACCCTGCAACGTGCCGTCGGCGCGCTGGAGATGATGGTCGGTGTCGGCCAGCGACAACTGGCCCGCGACTGGATGCCGGACCAGCACCGCGAGTTCTATGCGCAACTGCCCTTCGTCGTGCTCGGCGCCGTCGACAGCCAGGGCGATCCGTGGGCAACGCTGCGCACCGGTCAACCGGGGTTCATGGATTCGCCTTCGCCGCAGGTGTTGAAGATCAGACTCGACGCCCAGCCCAACGACCCGGCCAATCAAGGCCTGCAGCCCGGCGATGCGATCGGCATGCTCGGCATCGAGTTGCACACTCGCCGGCGCAATCGCATGAACGGCAACATCAGCCGCCGCGATGACAACAGCCTCGAGATCGGCGTGACCCAGGCTTACGGCAATTGCCCGCGCTACATCAACCTGCGCCATTACGCCTTCGTCGACGAAACCACCGACACCGCGCTCGACCTGCCTGTCAGCGAACCGCTGGTGCGCGACATGATCACCGCCGCCGATTCGTTCTACGTAGCTACTTATGTGGTGCGCGATGGTGAGCGTCAGGTCGATGTGTCCCATCGCGGCGGCAAATCCGGTTTCGTGCGTATGGACGAGGACGGCACGCTGACCATCCCGGATTTCTCCGGCAATCTGTTCTTCAACACCTTGGGCAACATTCTGCTCAATCCGCGAGCCGGACTGACCTTCATCGATTTCGAAAGCGGCGATCTATTGCAGATGACCGGCAGCGCCGAAGTGCTGCTCGACGATCCGCAGATCGCTGCGTTCCAGGGTGCCGAGCGTCTGTGGCGTTTCAAGCCGCAGCGCATCGTTTACCGTCAGGCCGCGTTGCCGCTGCGTTGGGCCGAACAACCGGAAGGCGATTCGCCCAATTCGCAGATGACCGGCAGCTGGGAACAGACCCGCGAGCGTTTGCAGGCTGAGGCGCTGCGCAATCAGTGGCGTGCGCTGCACGTCACGCGGGTGGTCGATGAGAGTCCGCAGATCCGCTCCTTTTACCTGCAAGCCAACGACGGCTTCGGCCTGCCGCGCTTCGAACCAGGCCAGCACTTGCCGATCAAGGTCTTGCTCGACGGCCAGGACGCCGCGTCGATCCGCACCTACAGCGTGTCCAGCGCACCGTCGGACGAGTTCTTGCGCATCAGCGTCAAACGCGATGGCTCGGTTTCTTCACACTTGCACGACCGGGTTCAAGCACTGGATTTGATCGAAGCCCGCGCCCCGCAAGGCGACTTCACCGTCGACGCCACGGAACGGCGCCCGCTGGTGCTGCTCGCCGCCGGGGTCGGGGGGACGCCATTGCTGTCGATGCTGCGCGAAGTGGTCTATCAGGGCAAACGCATCAGCCGCATGCGCCCGACCTGGGTGGTGCAAAGCAGTCGCACCGTCGAGGATCTGGCCTTTCGCGAAGAAATCGATGCTTTGGCTGCGCGTGCCGGCGACAAGGTCAAAGTGCTGCGGGTGGTCAGCCAGCCGCCGCTGCAGGCTACAGCGCAGGGCTACGACCATGCCGGGCGCATCGACATCGCCTTGCTGAAAAGCCTGCTGCCGCTGGATGACTACGATTTCTATCTGTGTGGCCCGGGCAGCTTCACCCAGGCGCTGTACGACGGCCTGCGCAAGATGCGCATTCCCGATGATCGCATCCACGCCGAAACGTTCGGCCCGTCGACGCTGATCCGCGATGTCGAAATCAGCACCCCGGCGCCGCCGCAAGTGCCGGTCGCTGAAGAGCCGGTCAAGGTGTTGTTCGCCACGTCCGGCAAGGAAGCGCGCTGGGAACCGGGCAGCGGCAGCTTGCTGGAACTGGCCGAGGCACGTGGCCTGAATCCGGAATTCAGCTGCCGCGGCGGTTCGTGCGGCACTTGCAAAACCCGCCTGAGCAGCGGCCAGGTGCATTACCTCAGCCCGCCGGCCATGCGCCTGGCGGACGACGAAGTGCTGATCTGCTGCGCCGCCCCGGCGCAGGGCAGCGACACCCTGGTGCTGGACGTTTGAATTTTGAGTAGGTGTGCCATGAACCCGTTTGCCGAAACCACCGTTGTTTGGCCGCAGGAGAAAACCGGACTGTCAGCCAGCGAGTGCGAGCGCAGCTTCTTGCTGCCGCAATTGATGGGCTCGCTCGCTGGTGAAGCCTGCGCGATAACTGGCTCATTCAATCAACGCGAGCATCTGCCCTCGAGCCCGAACGGCTGGTTTTTCCGTGGGCTCAAGGCGCTGTTTGCCTAGGCTTTGCTCGCAGCCGCCACCCTGCCTGCCGGCCGATGCTGGCGGCTGGTGGCCAATCCGATGAACGAGATCAGCAGCGCCAGGCCAATCGTCGAGCTCACTTCCATGCGATGTTCAGGGGTGATCATCATCACTGCCAAAGCCGCGCAGATGAAAGCGATGACCAGCCAGGTGAGCCACGGAAACAGCCACATGCGCAAGGTCATTTCGATCTTTTCCCGTTCCAGTCGGCGGCGCATGCGCAACTGCGAAATGGCGATCACCAGATACACCAGCAAGGCAATCGCGCCGGAGCTGGCAAGCAGGAACTGGAACAACCCGGCCGGCATGAAGTAGCTGAGCAACGTCACGCCCGCGCCGATCACGGTGCTGGCGATGACCGCCGCGCGTGGCACACCGGCGGCCGAGGTCACTTTCAATGCCGGCGGTGCATCGCCGCGTCGGCCCAGCGAATAGAGCATGCGCGAAGAGATGTAGATCGACGAGTTCATGCAACTGGCGACCGCGATCAGCACGACCACGTCGACGAGGAATTTGGCGTTGGGAATGTTCATCAGCTCCAGTGCGCGCTGATAGGACCCGACCGAGGCGAGTTGCGGGTCGTTCCACGGCACCACGGAAATCACCACGAAGATCGACAGCAGATAGAAGATGCCGATGCGCCAGATTACCGAACGGGTCGCCTTGGCGATGTTCTGCGCCGGGTTGTTCGACTCCGCAGCGGCAATGGTCACCGCTTCGGTGCCAATGAAACTGAACATGATAGTGATGAAAGCGCCGACCACCGCTGACATGCCGTTCGGCGCGAAGCCGCCGTGCTCGGCCATCAGCGTGCTCAAGCCGCTGGCTTCGCGCGCGGGAATCCAGCCCATCAGCACCGCAAAGCCCAGGCCGATGAAACCGATGATCGCGATGACCTTGGCCATGGCGAACCAGAATTCGAACTCGCCGTATTTCGACACGCTGAACAGGTTGGTGATCACCAGCAGCACGATCGACAGCAAGGCGAACAACCACGCGTCGACCTGGGGAAACCATTGATTGAGTACGTGCCCCGCGGCCAGCGCTTCGATGGGAATCACCAGCACCCAGAACCACCAGTAGAGCCAGCCGATGGTGAACCCGGCCCAGCGGCCGATGGCCTGATCGGCGTAGGTGGAAAACGAGCCGGTGTCGGGATGCGCCACGGCCATTTCGCCGAGCATGCGCATCACCAGCACGACCAATAGACCGGAGAACAGATAAGCGAGCAGCACCGCTGGACCGGCGGCGGCGATGGCGTGGCCTGAGCCAACGAAAAGTCCTGCGCCGATGATGCCGGCAATCGAAAGCATGGTGACGTGGCGCGGTTTGAAACCTTGCGCCAACTGACCGTTGGAGTCCTTGGGGTTCAGGCTGTTCATGGGTTCTTATTGTTCTCATGATCGACGTTTGGGCCACTGACTGAGCGTCAGGCGATCATCATTTCCTTGAGCCGACTCAGGCGAAAGCAGCGACGCAGACGCTTTGCCGACGAAATGATGCTTCACCTTACGTGGCCAGACCGCCGCCCAACTAGCCTGAGTGCGGCATGCCGATGCCTGATCTCGACATGCCACTCTCAGGCCACCATGGGTCGGAGGCCACCGCTGCGGCGGATTACAGCGTGTAGGAAATCCCCACCTGCACGGTTCTCGGCGCGCCCGGATAGGCGTAGACGTTGCCGAAGGCGCCTTCTTCGTAGTCGCGATCAAAGATGTTTTTCACATCGAGATTGAGCCGCACCTTGTCGTTGACTTTGTAGAAGCTCAGCAGGTCGACCACGGTGTAACTGCCCATGGAGAACGCAGTGTTGGCGGTCTGCCCGGCACGCTCGTCGACGTATTTCAGGCCGGTGCCCAAGCCAAGGCCTTTGAGCGTGCCGTCCTGGAACTCGTACATGTTGAGCAGGCTGAAGCTGTTCTTCGGGATGTTCAGCAGGCGCGTGCCGGAGCGCAGCGTGTTGTCCTTGGTCACCTCGGCGTCGACGTAAGCGTAACCGCCGACCACTCGCCACTCGGGGGTGAGATTGCCGGTGACGTTGACGTCGAAACCACGGCTGCGCACTTCACCGGCGGCAACGCTGAAGGTGGAATCCACCGGGTCGGTGGTCAGCACGTTGCGTTTTTCGATCTGGTAGATCGCTGCGTCGACGCTCAACTGCTGATCCAGCGCTTCCCATTTCACGCCCACCTCATAGGACTTGCCTTTCTCCGGGGCGAAGCCGCCACCCTCACGACTGGCACCCGTGTTGGGCTTGAACGAGCGCGCGGTGTTGGCGTACACCGCCAGGGTTTCGCTCAGGTCGTAGGTCACGCCGATGCGCGGAGTGACGGCGTTGTCGCTGGCCTGCCAGCTCTTGCCGCCCGGCACGTAGGTTTCGTAGTCGTGCTCGAAACGCTCGAAACGCGCGCCGGCCAGCACTTTCAGTTTGTCGGTCAGCGCCACCTGATCCTGCACGAACGCGGCGTAGGTCTTGAGGTTTTCTTTGTCGTGGGTCGGCGTGCGGGTCAGCGCCGGGCGCGGCTGGCCGTAAACCGGATTGAAGATGTCGATCGGGTAGGCACTGACGGCGCCGCTGGAGCGCTGGATGATCGACTTGTAGTCGTAATCTTCATACTCGATGCCAGTGAGCAAGGTGTGCTGCAGACCGCCGGTGTCGAAGTGGCCGGTGAGGTTCAGCTGGGTGTCCTTGTCGGTCCATTCCAGCTTGCGGTAGTTGAAATTGCGTCCCAGCGTACGGCCGTCAGCGGCAATGCCGTTGGCTTCGATCGCGTCGCCCTTGAGCGAGCCGTCGAGCCACTGGAAACCACCGCCCAGGGTCCAGTCGTCGTTGAGCATGTGCTCGAAACGCAGCTGCGCCATGTTGTTGTCGTTGTGCAGTTTGCCGACGTCTTTCTCGCCGAAGAACGTGTCGCGCGAGGCGGTACCGATCTGCGCCGGATAGCGCGTCACGCCACGATCGAGTGGCGCGTTGTTGCGCATGAAGTCGCCTTCGAAGATCAGCTTGGTCGCGTCGGTCGCCTGCCAGCTCAGCACTGGCGTGATGCCGTAGCGCTCGGTCTCGACATGATCGCGGAAGGTGTCGCCGCCCTCGCCCACCACATTCAAGCGATAGGCCAGGCGACCTTCTTCATCGAGCGGCCCGGAAGCATCGAGGGTGCCGCGCTTCATGCCCTGGTCATTCAACTGGCTGCCCAAGGTGACCGTGCGTTCGGGCAACGGCTGTTTCGATACCACGTTGAAGGTACCGCCCGGATCGCCACGGCCATACAGCATGGTCGCCGGGCCGCGCAGCACTTCCAGCCGCTCGATGGTGTTGGCGTCGGGCATGTTCGGGTAGCCACGGTTGATCGGGAAACCGTTGCGGTAGAACTCACCGGTAGTAAAGCCGCGCACGGTAAACGTGGTCAGGCCCTGGCCGCCAAAATTATTCGCCCGCCCGACCCCGCCGGCGTAATCCAGCGCGTCCTGCAAACGGGTGGCGCCGAGGTCTTCTACGGCGTCTTTGGTCACTACGCTGATCGACTGCGGGGTTTCATGAATCGAGGTGTCGGTGCGCGTGGCGCTGGCCGAACGGGTGGCGCGATAGCCGTGTACCGGGCCGTCTGCCCTTTCGTAATCCGCTGTGCCGACCACGTCGGTGGCTTCCAGCTCGAGCGTGGAAGAAGTCGGTTCGGCTGGCTCAGCCCACGAGGAAGAAGACAACGCCTGCAGCACACAAATGGAAAGCAGAGTTCGACGCATGAGGTGAAAACCTTTACGAATAGGCCAGAACGAAGGGCAAAACCGCCAATGAAAACGCCGCGCATGGTATACCGTCGTATTGGTAATTGAAACTTATTCCTATTTGTCATGTTGGTCAGGATTGGTGAGCAGGATTCATTACTTCATCCTGAAACCACTCATTATCAGTTGCGCGTCGATGGCCTAGGCTCGTTGAGATCCGACGTCAACCGATGGCTGCGCGGCGCTGTGAATTTGCCGCCGGCCCGACTGAAAGGAATTCGCCTATGAAATTCGACACCCCGGCCGGTACCAATCCCATCGACCAGTTGAAGGTGATCGGCCAACCTGCCGACCGCATCGACGGCAAGCTGAAAACCACCGGCACCGCCACTTACGCCTACGAACAGCACGCAGCGGTGCCGGACGCCGCTTACGGCTATATCGTCGGCGCCGGTATCGGCAAGGGGCGCATCGCCTCGATTGATTCAGCCCGAGCGAGCGAGGCGTCCGGGGTGATCGCCATCGTCACTTATGAGAACGCCGGACCGTTGGCCAAAGGCGAGTTTTACGTAGCTCGGGCCTTGGCCGGGCCGCAGGTCGATCACTATCACCAGGCCGTGGCAATTGTCGTCGCGAACACCTTTGAGGAGGCGCGCGCTGCGGCTGGGTTGCTCGATATTCGCTATGTGGCCGAACCGGGTTCGTTTGATCTGGCGGCGGCGAAAGACTCAGCGCCCCCAGCGCCCCCGGCCGGTTTTGGCCCGCCGCCGCAGACCAGCGTCGGTGACTTCGAAGGCGCCTTCAACGCCGCGCCCCTGCAGGTTGACCAGCACTACAGCACACCCGATCAGGCCCACGCGATGATGGAACCGCACGCGACCATCGCCCGCTGGAACGGCAAGCAGTTGACCTTGTGGACATCGATTCAGCAGATCAACTGGGGCGTGCGCGATCTGGCGAAAACCCTCGGGATTGCCAAGGAAGATGTACGCCTGGTCTCGCCGTATATCGGCGGCGGTTTCGGCGGTAAGGGCACGATTCTCTGCGACGCGGTACTGGCGTCGCTGGCGGCCCGACATGCCGGGCGTGCGGTGAAGGTCGCATTGCCGCGTCCGCTGATGTTCAACAACCTGACTCACCGCCCGGCGACGATTCAGCGCATACGCATCGGTGCCAACCGTGACGGCATGATCACGGCGATCGGCCACGAGAGCTGGTCGGGCAACCTGCGCGGCGGACGCACCGAAGCGGCTACCGCGTCAACGCGATTGCTTTATGCCGGGGCCAATCGCATGACTCGTTTGAACCTGGCCGTGCTCGATCTCGCCGAGGGTTCGGCGATGCGCGCGCCGGGTGAGGCGCCGGGGATGATGGCGCTGGAAATCGCCATGGATGAACTGGCAGAAAAGCTGCAGATGGATCCGCTGGAGCTGCGCGTCCTCAACGACACGCAGGTCGATCCGGAGCAGCCGTCGCGGTCGTTTTCCAAACGGCAACTCGTGGAGTGTCTGAACACTGGCGCCGAGCGCTTTAGCTGGCAGCAGCGCAACCCTCAACCCGGTCAGCGACGCGAGGGCGGCTGGCTGATCGGCATCGGCCTGGCCTCGGCAATTCGCGGCGCACCGACCACCGCATCGGCGGCGCGCGTGCGCCTTGATCGCCAAGGCATCATCACCGTCGAAACCGACATGACCGACATCGGCACCGGCAGTTACACCATCATTGCCCAGACCGCCGCGGAAATGATGGGCGTACCGCTGGAACGTGTCGTGGTGCATTTGGGCGATTCGCGGTTTCCGGAATCGTCAGGCTCCGGCGGCCAGTGGGGCGCGGCCTCCTCCACTGCCGGCGTGTATGCCGCGTGCCTGAAATTGCGCGAGGCCGCTGCTCGCGCCGTCGGGATCGATCCTCAGCAAGCGGAGTTTGTGGAGGGGCAGATTCGCGCAGGCTCGCAGCACGTTGCCCTGTCGCAAGCTGCCGCCAAGGGCGAGCTGACTGGCGAGGACCGCATGGAATACGGCGACCTCGCCCAGCGCTTCGCCCAGCAGACCTTCGGCGCGCATTTCGCCGAGGTCGCGGTCAATGCGGCGACCGGCGAAATTCGCCTGCGTCGGCAACTGGCCGTGTGCGCCGCCGGGCGCATCCTCAACCCGAAAACCGCGCGCAGCCAGATCATCGGCGGCATGACCATGGGTGCAGGCGCGGCATTGATGGAAGAGCTGGCGGTGGATCATCGCATGGGCTTTTTCGTCAATCACGATCTGGCCGGCTATGAGGTGCCGGTGCACGCCGACATTCCCCACCAGGAGGTGATCTTTCTCGACGAAGTCGATCCGTATGCCACCCCATTGAAAGCCAAAGGCGTTGGCGAGCTGGGTATCAGCGGCGCGGCTGCGGCCATCGCCAACGCGATCTATAACGCTTGCGGAGTACGGGTGCGCGATTATCCGATTACGCTGGATAAACTCATCGGCGAGTTGTCTTACCCGGTCTGAAAACGGATCACCCGAGGCCATCGCCTATGCACCCCACCACCCCCGACGGTCGCTATTTTGTGGTCAAGCAGCAACTGTGGCGCTGCAGCAATCCAGCACTGGCACCTGCCGAACGCGAGACGCTGGTCGCAGATCTCATGGCGGCGCGGCGTGCGGTCAAAGAAGCGAAGCGTGCGGACGATGCACAGGCGTTGAAGTCAGCCAGAGCGCGCGTGAACCAGGCGAAAGTCGCCCTGGGTGAGCGCGGTCCAGTGTGGTGGGATGACGGCAGCCCGGATTACAACCGTTTCAAGGTGACCAATACACCGTATGCGCCGTGGTTTGAACAATTGCCTGACAAGGACAGCAGACCTGAGTGAGTGTTGAATGGCCTGCAGATCCCCAACTCAACAAGCAACGCAGGTCCCCTGTGGGAGCGAGCCTGCTCGCGAATGCATTCGGTCAGGCGATGAAGATGTTGAATGTGCCGCCCTCTTCGCGAGCAGGCTCGCTCCCACAGGGACTGGGGATTGAATGAAGATCGATGGTTCAGCACAAAACAATGTAGGAGCGAGCCTGCTCGCGATTGCGGTGGGTCAGTTGAATAAATCGCTGACTGATACGACGCTATCGCGAGCAGGCTCACTCCCACAGGGATTGGGGATTGAATGAAGATCGATGGTTCGGCACAAAACAGTGTAGGAGCGAGCCTGCTCGCGATTGCGGTGGGTCAGTTGAATAAATCGCTGACTGATACGACGCTATCGCGAGCAGGCTCGCTCCTACATTGGGTTTTGTGTGTTGCCGGGTTTTGCATTCGCCGCGAAAACCTGTGGGAGCGAGCCTGCTCGCGAATGCATTCGGTCAGGCGATGAAGATGTTGAATGTGCCGCCGTCTTCGCGAGCAGGCTCACTCCCACAGGGATTGGGGGTTGGATGAAGATCGATGGTTCGGCACAAAACAATGTAGGAGTGAGCCTGCGGTGAGGCTCAGACTCGCAGCAACTGCCGGGTCATCGCCATTGAGGTCTCCAGCGACTGGCCGGTGCGCTGCAGTTTGTTCAGCAAACTGGCGCCGAGCCAGAGCTGATACAGGGTCTCCGCCAACTTCCTCGCATCGCCTTCGGGCAGGCTTTGGTCGGTCTGGCCCTGTTCGATGCATTCGGTGATGCGCGCGACGATGCGTTCGGCGCCGTCGCGCAAGGTCAGGCGCATCGATTCGGACAGGTCGGCGACTTCGGCGCTGAGTTTGACCACCAGGCATTCATCACCGTGGCCTTCGACGGTGCAGCGGTTTTGCCAGCCCTGCCAGTAATCCATCAAGCGCTCGAAGGCAGTCAGCCCCGGCAGTGTCAGGCGGCGTTCCATGTCAGCAAGGTAGTCGACGAAATAATCCTCAAGCAGCGCCTGGCCGTACAACTCCTTGGATTTGAAGTAGTGATAGAACGAGCCCTTGGGCACGCCGGCGGTCTGCAGGATCTCGTTGAGGCCGACGCTGGTGAAGCCCTTCTCGGCCATCATCCGGTGGCCGGTGTCGAGCAAGTGTTGGCGGGTGTCGTCAAAGGTCGGCTTCATGGTGCGCAAGTTTCCAGACAATAGACCAGTCGTATAGATTTCAGGACCGGGAGTTTGCCATATCCAACAGGCAAAAACATTTTCTGAAAAAATTACTAGACGACTGGTCTAATTGGAAACTATGCTGCGCCCCGACACACCAATTCATGCGGTGCCGACGCTGAGCGAATTCCTCGCCTTGTGCCGATGCCTGACCAAACCAAGGGTGCTCTATGAAAATCTTGATGGTTCTGACTTCCCACGATCAACTCGGCAACACCGGCAAGAAAACCGGCTTCTGGCTGGAAGAATTTGCCGCACCGTATTACGCCTTCAAGGACGCCGGCGCCGATGTCACGCTGGTTTCCCCGGCCGGCGGCCAGCCGCCGCTCGATCCGAAAAGCGACGAGCCCGGCGCGCAGACTGCCGAGACCGATCGCTTCCGCGCCGATCCGGCCGCGCAAAAAGCATTGGCCAGCACTGGCCGTTTGGCTGATGTCCGCGCCGAAGATTTCGATGCAGTGTTCTACCCAGGCGGCCACGGCCCACTGTGGGATCTGGCCGAAGACAAGGCTTCGATCGCGCTGATCGAAGCCTTCGACCGCGCCAACAAGCCTCATGGTTTCGTCTGCCACGCACCGGGCGTGTTGCTGCATGTCGTGCGCGCTGATGGCCAGCCGTTCCTCAAGGATCGCGACGTCACCGGTTTTACCAATGCCGAAGAAGCGGCAGTCGGTTTGACTGACGTGGTGCCATTCCTCATCGAAGACGAATTCCAACGCCTCGGTGGCCGCTACTCGAAAGTCGCCGACTGGCAGGTGCATGTGGTAACTGACGGGCAACTGGTCACCGGCCAGAATCCGGCCAGTTCTGCCGCGGTTGCCGAAAAGCTGTTGAAGCTGCTCGGCTGACCTTCTCGCTCCAACCCGATCAACGCCGCGCGCGTACAGCCCGGCGTTGTTTTTTTGCCCAGTTACTAGTCGACTGGTCTAATCAGATTCAAAGGCTGACTCCATGAACAACGCTTTTTTCACGCCTGCTAAATTGGGCGCACATACCCTGAAAAACCGCATCGTCCTGCCACCCCTCACCCGCCAGCGCAGCACGCAGCCGGGCAATGTCGCCAACGAACTGATGGCTGAGTACTACCAACAGCGCGCCGGTGCCGGTTTGCTGGTCACCGAAGGCACGCAGATCGAACCGCGCGGGCAAGGCTATGCGTGGACGCCGGGCATTCACACGCCGGAGCAGATCGCCGGTTGGCGCACAGTCACCGAGGCGGTGCACGCGGTGGATGGCGTGATCTTCGCCCAGCTCTGGCATGTTGGCCGGGTCTCGCACACCGCATTGCAGCCCAATGGCGACGCGCCCGTGTCGGCATCTGCTGTCGCCACCGACCGCGTCAGCGTATTCATCGAGACCGCGCCCGGTGCCGGTGAACTGGTGCCGCCGTCGGCTCCGCGCGCGCTGAGCACGGATGAGGTGCAGGAGTTGATTCAGCTGTACATCCAGGCCGCGCGCAACGCGATGGAAGCCGGTTTCGATGGCATCGAACTGCACTGCGCCAATGGCTATCTGGTCAATCAGTTCATCTCGGCGCACAGCAATCTGCGCACCGATCAGTACGGTGGCTCGCTGGACAATCGCTTGCGCTTTTTGCGCGAAGTGGTGGCTGGCGTCGCGGAATGCATCGGCAAGGACAAGGTCGGTGTGCGCTTTGCGCCGCTGTTCAGCACCACCGATGAAGCGCGGACTTATCTGGGTCTGGTCGAGGAAGATCCGCACACCACCTACATCGCCGCAATCAAGATTCTCGAAGACGTGGGCATCGCCTACCTGTCGATCGCCGAAGCCGACTGGGACAACGCGCCAGCGATGCCGCAGACCTTTCGCCAAGCCGTGCGCGACACGTTCAGCGGCGCGATCATTTACGCCGGGCGCTACACCGCCGAAACCGGCGCGCAATTGCTTGAGTCAGGGCTTGCTGATCTCGTCGCATTTGGCCGGCCATTCATGGCCAACCCGGACCTGCCGGCGCGGATTGCCCAGGGCTGGCCGTTGAATCAATTGAATCCTGCCACGGTGTATGGCGGTGGTGCCGAGGGGTATACCGATTACCCGACCTACTCCGCCTAAGCACCCAACACACCTCCCCTGTAGGAGCGAGCCTGCTCGCGAAGACGTCGGGCCAGTCGATGAATGTGCAAGCTGACCCACCGCTATCGCGAGCAGGCTCACTCCTACAGGTTTTCGGGCGTGTCAGGCCAGACCGTTGCGCCCCGCCGCTTTTGCGCGATACAGCGCCTGATCGGCGGCCTCGATCAACTCCTGCAGCGAATCCAGCTGCGCGCCCGCGCCCACCGCCATACCGATACTCACCGTGACCCGACCGAACGGGCTGCCCGGATGGGCAATGTTCGCCTGCTGCAAGCGCTCGAGCACCAGTTGCGCCACCACCGTGGCGCCGGCGCTGTCGGTGGCCGGCATGATCACCGCCATTTCCTCGCCACCGTAGCGCGCGACCAGATCCGAGGGGCGTCGCACGCAGCTCTCGAGCACCTTGCTGACCGCTTGCAAACAGGCATCGCCGGCGACGTGGCCCAAGGCATCGTTGAACAATTTGAAGGGGTCGATATCGATCATCAGCAAGGCCAGCGAGGTTCCATCCCGCTGCGCCCGCCGCGCTCCCACGGCCAGTGTTTCATCGAAACAGCGGCGGTTGGCCAGGCCGGTCAGCGCATCCTTCAGCGCCAGCAATTCGAGCTGTCGATTGGACGCGAGCAACTGCTGCTGGGCGTCGAGCAACGCCTCTTCGGCTTCGGTACGTCGGCGAATGTCGAGGATCAGGAACCAGCCGATCAGCCCGGTCAGCCCGAGCAGTCCGGTCACCACCACCGCCGACAACGCCGCTTCGATACGCCACGCTGCCAGCGCTTCGTCCTTGCCCAGGGCCACGGTGGTGATCAGTGGCAGGCTTTCGCTTTTGCGGAACGCGTACAGCCGCTCGACACCGTCGAGGCTGGAGGTGTACGACGCCGTGCCGACCGAGCGGTCGACGAGGTATTTGGCGTAGATGGGCGATGACGAGAAATTGCGGCCCATGTCCTGCTCGCGGAACGGGTAGCGCACCAACAGCGTGCCGTCGGTGTACGACAGGCCGATCGCGCCGTCCTGGCCAACGTCGAGCTTGCCGAACACGCGAAGAAAGTTTTCCACCCCTAGCGCCACCGCCACTACACCGGCGAACTGTCCATCGTCGTCATTGAAGCGGCGGCTGATGGTCACCACCCATTCGTGATTGGAACGGCTCTGGATCGGCGGGCCAATGAACGGCTCGCGGCTCGGACTGTCACGGTGATGAATGAAATAGGCGCGATCGCTGCTGTTGGCACCCTCGGGAATCGGCCGGTTGGAGGACATCAACCAGTACCCGTGGCGGTCATAGACGGTAATGCCGCTGAGCTGTGGCATCAGCGGCTGCTGGTGGTCAATCAGGGTCTTGATGCGCTGGATCTGCGTCGGCCCGCTGCCCTCGGTTTCGAGGCGTTCGACCAGCCCGAGCAAGAGCAGCGAGCTTTGCCGGACGATGCCTTCGGTGTAGGTATTGAGCGCCTGGGTCAGGTTCAGGCCATGCACGTCAACCTCGGCCAGCGCGCGTTCACGCGAGGACCATACTTTCCAGATCGTCAGCGAAGTCAGGGAACAGCCAATCACCAGCAGCAGGAGCATTACAAGGCGAGTATCACGCTTCACGTCTGTACCTTAAGGAAGTCCGGGATCCATTCCAGCCATCATTCGAACGTCGGCACTCACGGCGGCCAAGTGTTCCGGGGCGCAAGCATACAAGCAGTGTGCAGCGGCTGCAGCAACAGAGTGTGCAGCGCTAGGGGGCGGGTGCAGCGGGTTTGAGAATTTCCACGAGAAAATCGATGAACACGTTGATCCGGCTCGAGCCTCGGGGAGTGGGCAAGTACAGCGCGTTGATGCAACTGCTGGCGCTGCCGGGATTGACCTCGTAGTGCTCAAGCAAGCGCGTCAGGCGCCCGGCGGCGACGTCGTCGCGCACCAGCCAGTCGGCCAGCAGCGTCACCCCGCCACCACCGATTGCGGCTTCGCGCAGAATGTCGGCGTTGTTGCTTTGCAGGCGTCCCTGAACGTTCAGTTGAATCGGCTCTTCGTCACCCTCGAAGGTCCAGTGGTGATGGCTGCCGCCGTAATCGAAACGCAGGCATTGGGGCTCGAGCAGATCCCGTGGATGCTCGAGCACCGCGCTGCGCGCCAGGTAATCCGGGCTGGCGACGACCCAGCGCTGGAACTGCCCGACGCGTTTGCTGACGATGTCTTCGCTGACCACCGTCGAGCCGAGCCGCACTGAAACGTCGATCTGCTCGCTGAGCAAATCGCTGACCTGATCACTCAGCGAGAGGCTGATCTCCAGCCCCGGATGGCGTTCGAGCAAGCGGCTCAGGTGCGGCGCGATCAATCGGCGGCCAAACTCCACCGGCACGCTGATGCGCAAGCGGCCTTGCGCTTCGCTGCCACGATCGGCGACCACCGCATCGGCTTCGTCGATGGCATCGAGAATCGCCACGGCTTTTTCGAAATAGGTCTGGCCGGCAACGGTGACGCTGGTGTTGCGCGTGGTGCGATTGAGCAGGCTTGCGCCCAACTCGTTCTCCAGCCCCGCCACTTGCCGTGTCACCGAAGACGTCGAGATCCCGAGCTTGCGCGCCGCCGAGGAATAGCCCCCGCAGCGCACGGTTTCAACAAACATCTTCAATGCCAGCAACTTGTCCATAAGCGGGGTCCGGTGGTGAGGAAACGCCGCTGATTGTGCATCAGCGCTCGCCGGACGTCTTGTACCGTCGTGCTTGAGGGTGCTCTCTGCAGAAGGCATGTTCATCGGTTCCTGAAAAAATCCGGAAATCACCGCCCCCTGTAGGAGCGAGCCTGCTCGCGATAGCGGCCTCTCAGTGCCATGTGTATTGGCTGACACTCCGCCATCGCGAGCAGGCTCACTCCTACAATGGTTTTGGGGTGGGTCAGGGATCACGCGGTGTACCGAAAACCCTGTGGGAGCGAGCCTGCTCGCGATAGCGGCCTCTCAGTGCCATGTGTATTGGCTGACACTCCGCCATCGCGAGCAGGCTCACTCCTACATGGGTTTTGTGTTGTTTTGAAATTCAGCTGCGGTCAGCTTTCTGACCCAGGAACAACGCCAGCGCCAGTGCCGGCAGCACCGCCACGGCCATGGCCGAGAGGTTCCAGCCGAAGTGTTCGTACAGCGGGCTGGCGACCAGTGACCCGAGAGCGCCGCCGACGAAGATGCTGGTCATGTACACCGCATTGAGACGGGCGCGGCTGTGCGGGTCGAGGGCGTAGACCTCGCGCTGGCCGAGCACCATGTTCAGTTGTACGGCAAAGTCCAGCAGCACCGCACACACCACCAGCCACACATAACCACTGCCCGGCAGCGCGGCGATCAACAGAGACAACGGTGCCAGCAGCAACGCCACCAGGGTACCGCGACGACCGTGCCCGGCATCGGCCAGACGTCCGGCAATCGGCGCGGCAATCGCACCCACCGCTCCGACCAGCGCAAAGATCGCCACTTGTGCCTGGCTGAAACCGTGATGACGCATCAGCTCGATCGGCGCGAGGGTCCAGAACAGGCTGAAACTGGCGAACAGCAAGCCTTGATACAGCGAACGCTGACGCAACACCGGAAAGCGCCGAGCCAGGGCAAACACCGAACCAATCAACGCGACGTAAGTGGCTTTGTGCGTCGGCACCCGACGCGGCAATGCCACAGCGGTAATCAACGCGATCACCGCCATCAGTGCCGCCGCGCTGTAAAACACCCCGCGCCAGCCGAACACTTCGACCAACAGACTCGAGAGCGGACGCGACAGCAAAATCCCCAGCAGCAAGCCGCTCATGATATTGCCGACCACGCGCCCACGACTGGCTTCCGGGGCCAGATGCGCGGCCAGCGGCACAAGAATCTGCACGGCGACTGAGGTCAGGCCGATCAGCAAGGACAAGATCAGAAACAGCGACGGCGAATGGGTCAGGCCAGCGCACAGCAGCGTCACGCTGGCAGCGAGGGTGAAACCGACTACCAGACGGCGGTTCTCCATCAGGTCGGCTAGCGGCACCAGCAGCAACAAACCCAGCGCATAACCGAACTGGGTCAGCGAGACGATCAGACTGGCATTGGCGCTGGACAGGCCGATCTGCGGCGCGATCAGTTCGACGATGGGCTGCGCGTAATACAGGTTGGCGACGACCGCGCCGCAGCAGAAGGCCAGAAACGCGACCATCAGGCCGGAGAGTGAAGCAGGCTGTTCGGCCGGGGCCGCAACGGCAGGGTTGCCCGTAAGCATGGTGACACCTCGTTGAGTTCGGGAAAGTGGTGCCAAGGCTACGGTCACCCGGCGGCGGCGAGAATCCGTACCAGGGGCAACGCACTGATGCGTCGAGCGCAACGTTGCTTCTGGCGCAACGCGCTGTTGCGCGGGCCGGTGATTCTCTGCCGCAAGCGTCTTCTCTACGCTTTGGCCCTGGCGCAGACGTCCGCATCGGCGCCCTTCCCCGGCTGCTACAAGGAGCGTTTCCATGACCCGCACTTCACTCGTCCTGCCACTGCCCGCCGCATTTTTCTGCCAACCATGAACAGCCAACTACTCAAATCCAGAACCCTGTGGATCAGCGTGGCTGTGCTCGCGGTGATCGGCCTGAGCGTCGCCGTCGCACTGATGTGGCGCCCGGCGATCGCCCCGATCAAACGGCCTACGTCATTCGATAGCGCGCAGTTGCAGCGCGGCGCACGGGTGGTCGAGGCCGGTGACTGTGCGGTGTGTCACACCCGCCCCGGCGGCGAATACCTGGCCGGCGGGCTGCCGCTGGTAACGCCGTTCGGCACGCTGTACAGCACCAACATCACCCCGGATGCGCAGACCGGCATCGGCCAGTGGTCTTTGCCGGCATTTGAACGGGCGATGCGCGAAGGCATTGCCCGCGACGGCCACTTTCTCTATCCGGCCTTTCCCTATGTGCACTACCGGCGCATGAGCGCAGCGGACATCGCCGATGCCTACGCCTACCTGATGAGCGGCCCCGCCGTACACGCCCCCGCCAGGCAGAACCAGATGAACTTCCCGATGAACATCCGCCCGCTGGTGTCGTTCTGGAACCTGCTGTTTCTGCATGGCGAGCCTTTGACGCCACTGGCCGAACACAGCGCGGCATGGAATCGCGGACGCTACCTGGTCGACGGCCCGGGCCACTGCGCCGGCTGCCATTCGCCGCTGAACCTGATCGGCGCGGAGAAATCCTCGGAATATCTGCAGGGCGGCAGCGTCGATGGCTGGGAGGCCCCGGCGCTGGTCGGCCTCGGCCAACGCGCCAATCCATGGAATCGCGAGCAATTGGTCGGCTATCTGCGCGCCGACGTCGTCGAGGGCCACGGCACACCCGCCGGGCCGATGCGTCCGGTCAGCCTGAGTCTGGCGCGCTTGCCGGCCAGTGAAGCCGAGGCGACCGCCGACTACCTGTTGAGCCTGCAGAGCCCCCACGCAGTGACCGAAACCACGCCGAAAAAACCAAGCAGCCCACCGGATCACAGCAGCGCCCCCCTGCTCTTCAGCAGCCCCTGCGCCGGATGCCACGCACCCGCCGCGCCGATGCGTGAAATCGACGGACGCCCCGGTCTGCAAAACACCTCGGCCCTGCAAGCGGCCAGTTCGCGCAACTTTCTCAAGACCGTGCTTGAGGGCGTGCCCGCCATTCCCGGCGCACCCGGCCCGGTGATGCCGCCGTTCGCCGCCAGCCTCGACAACGCCCAGCTCGGCGCACTCGCCGCGTACCTGCGCGAACAAGCCAGACCCGACCAACCGTGGGCCGACCTCTCTTCCACTATTGAAGCGTTACGTCAGGAGACGAAATGAGCCAGATCACTCTCACCGTCAATGGAGCCGCCCAAGCGCTGGAGCTGGAACCGGACATGCCGCTGCTGTACGCGCTGCGCAATCACTTGAACCTCAACGGCGCCAAGTACGGCTGCGGCCTGGGCCAGTGCGGCGCGTGCACGGTGATCGTCGACGATAAGCCGGTGTTCGCCTGCCTGACGCCATGCGCCGGCCTTGAAGGGAAAAAGATCCGCACCGTGGAAAGCCTCGGCAGTGCCGAGGAACCCGGCCCGCTGCAAACCGCGTTCATCGACAAGCAGGCGGCGCAATGCGGTTACTGCATCGCCGGCATGCTGATGCGCGCCCAGTCGTTGCTTGAACGCGATCCGCACCCGGACGAGCAAACCATTCGTGAGCACATGGCCGGCAATCTGTGCCGCTGCGGCACGCACTTGCGCATCATCGAGGCGATCAAACAGGTGGCCGGACACGACGGGAGCCTGACATGAGCGAAGCAAATGGCTTGAACCCCAGCCGCCGGGCGTTCCTGCGCGGCGGCGCGCTGCTGATGGCCTTCACCCTGATGCCGGTAGCGCGGCGGGCCTTGGCCGACACCGAAGTCGACACCCTCGGCACCGTGGTGCTGGCCCCCGATCTACCCGGCAGTCTGCGCACCAACCCTTACCTCGACGCGTGGATTCGCATCGGCGCCGACGGCATCACCGTGTACACCGGCAAAGTCGAACTGGGCACCGGGGTGAAAACCGCATTGCTGCAAATCGCCGCCGAGCGTTTGCAGGTACCGGCCAGCGCCGTCAATTTGCTCACCGCCGACACCGCACTGACGCCCAACGAAGGCTACACCGCCGGCAGCCACAGCATTTTCGACAGCGGCACCGCGCTGTACAACGCCGCTGCGCAGGTGCGCGAAATGCTCGTCGATGCCGCCGCGCGCAGTTGGCAAGTCGACGCTGCGCAACTGAGCACTCGCGACGGCATTATCGAAGGCCCGAGCGGGCAACGCATGGCGTACGCCGACGCGGTCAGGCATGTCGATGTGCACCAATACGCCAAGGCGCAATCACCGGCGATGGCGGCGGCCGACTTCAAGCTGATCGGGCACAACCTGCCGCGTCTGGACATTCCGGCCAAGGTCAGCGGCGGCGCGGCGTTCGTGCAGGACATGCGCCTGCCGGGCATGCTGCATGCGCGAGTGATCCGTCCACCGCGCCCCGGCTGCACGCTGCAGGCATTCGATACGGCATCGATTGAAGCGCTCAGCGGCGTGGTCAAAGTGATCCGCGACGGCAACTATCTGGCCGTGGTCGCCCGTGATGAATGGCAAGCGATCAAGGCCATGCGCAGCGGCATGGAGGGCGCCAAGTGGAGCGGGGGCGAGGCGATTCCCGAAGCCGCCGGGATTCACGATTTGCTCAAGCAATTGCCCTCCAAGCGCTACCCGATCAGCAACAACGGCAATCCCGGCGGCGCAAGCGAGACACGCTTCAAGGCGCGGGTGACCAAGCAGTATCTGATGCATGGCTCGATCGGCCCGTCCTGCGCGGTGGCCTGGTTCAACGATGGCCTGCTCACGGTCTGGACTCACACCCAGGGCGTCTATCCGCTGCGCGCCGGCATCGCCGAAATGCTTCGTCTGCCGCCGGAGCGTGTGCGCTGCATTCATACCGAGGGCTCGGGCTGCTATGGCCATAACGGCGCCGATGATGCCGCCGCCGATGCGGCATTGATCGCCATGCGTTTGCCGGGCACGCCGGTGCGTGTGCAATGGATGCGCGAGCAGGAAAATCTCTGGGAGCCGTACAGTTCGGCGATGGTCACCGAGCTCGATGCTGGCCTCAGTCAGGGCCGTTTGCAGGACTGGAACTACGAGCTGTGGACCACGCCGCACAACGAACGCATCGTCAATGCCGGGCGCCTGCTGCCGGCGCGTCTGTTGGCCAAACCCTTCACCTCGGCGCCCTCGGTGCCGATCGCCCAGCCCGAAGGTGACGGCGATCGCAACGCGGTGCCGCTGTATGAACTGGGCGCGACGCGGATCAACATGAACTTCGTCACGACGATGCCCTTCCGCACCTCGGCCATGCGTTCGCTCGGCGCGCACATCAATATCTTCGCCATCGAGGCGGGTATCGATGAGTTGGCGATCCAGAGCGGGCTCGACCCGGTGGCGTTGCGCCTGACGCATCTGAGCGACCCGCGCGCCCGTGCCGTCATAGAGCGCGTGCGTGACGAAATCGGTTGGCCACACAAGGGCAGCGAACCCGGCGCGGGGATCGGTTTTGCCTTCGCCCGCTACAAGAACATCATGGGTTACTGCGCCCTCGCGGTGAAACTGCGGGTGCATCCGCAGACCGGCGAGATCCGCGTCGATCATGTGGTGACGGCGGTCGACGTCGGCCAGATTGTCAGCCCTGATGGCCTGCGCAATCAGGTCGAGGGCGGCATCGTCCAGTCGGCGAGCTGGACGCTCTACGAAAAAGTCGCCTACGACGCCGGCGGTATTCGCAGCTACGACTGTAGCGGTTATCCGATCCTGCGTTTTACGCAATTGCCGAAAAAAGTCGATGTGCACCTGCTCGATCAACCGGGCGAACCCTTCCTCGGCGCCGCCGAAATCGTTCAAGGGCCAATGGCTGCCGCCCTCGGCAACGCGGTCAGCAATGCCACGGGCCGGCGCTGGCTGAACCTGCCGCTGACCCGCTCGACCCCACCCGCCTGAATCACGCCCGCGCTCGTCATGGATGAGCGCGGGTGCCGTTGCGCTGCGCGCAAAACTGCGTAGCGCCGGCCACGGATTATCAGCTCCGCCACCCCCGGTTAAGTTAGCTGCACAGCGCGCGGCACCTGGCTGCCGCGCTTGAACCCTACTCATCGAAATCCGGAGCTACCCATGACCCGTCGCCTGTTCCAACCGATCGCCCTCGGCCCTTACACCCTTGCCCACCGCGTAGCGATGGCGCCCCTGACGCGCTCACGCGCCGGTCAACCGGGCGCTGTTCCGACCGCGATGAACGCCGAGTACTACCGCCAACGTGCCAGTGCCGCGCTGATCATCACCGAGGCCACGCAGATTTCCCAACAGGGCCAGGGCTATGCGTGGACGCCGGGGATCTACACCGACGCACAAGTGCAGGCGTGGCGTGAAGTCAGCACGGCGGTGCACGCGGCCCATGGCCTGATCTTCATGCAGCTGTGGCATGTGGGCCGGGTCTCGCATCCGAGCTTCCAGCCTGACGCCGGTTTGCCGGTGGCACCGAGCGCACTGCCTGTGCCGGGCAAGACCTTTATCGTCGATGAACAAGGCAATGGCGTGTGGGGTGATGTGCCGGTACCGCGCGCCCTCGAAACAGCGGAAATCGCCGCCATCGTCGAAGACTATCGCCGCGCCGCGCGCAACGCCTTGAACGCTGGCATGGACGGCGTGGAAATCCATGCCGGCAACGGTTACCTCCTCGATCAATTCCTCAACAGCAACAGCAATCAGCGCAACGACGCCTATGGCGGCAGCGTGGAAAACCGTGCGCGCTTTCTGCTGGAAGTAGTCGCCGCCGTCGCTGACGAAGTCGGTGCCGAACGCGTCGGCGTGCGCCTGACGCCAATGGGCCGCTTCATGGGCATGGGCGATGACACGCCTGAAGCGACCTTCGGTTATCTGGTCGAAGCGCTCAATCAGTGGAATCTGGCCTACCTGCACTTGGTCGAGCCGGCCATGGTCGGCACGGTCAAGGACGAGAACTTCGACCCGCGCTGGGACGCGATCATCGCCCAGTTGCGCCAGACCTGGAACGGCGTCCTGATCCTCGCCGGCGGTTACGACGCCGAGTCCGCCGAACAGGCCTTGAGCGCTGATCGCGCCGACATCATTGCCTTCGGCCGGCCATTTCTGGCGAACCCGGACCTGCCACGTCGGTTGCACGATGGCCTTGAGCTGAACACACCGGATCCGAGCAGTTTCTTCGGCGGCGATCAGCGCGGCTACGTCGATTACCCGTTCCACGCCTGAGGTCTGCGCTTCATAACTTTTAAGGTTTGTTTAAGGACTTTAAATGTCGCTGGCGGCGAGACTTTGCCCATCGATCAGGAGAGCCGCCATGAACCCGCAATCGGTGAAGTCAGACCACCCCTGCCACCCCGCGCGCCCCTTGGGCGCGCTGTCCGGCTGGCAGGAACGCCGCGCCAAGGCCTACATGCTGCGCGACCTGAGCCGCAGCCTGCGGGTCAGCGAAATTGCCGAGCACTGCAACCTGTCGCGCAGTCATTTTTCCCGGGCGTTCAAGATCGTGACTGGCTGCTCGCCGCAGGAATGGATGCTGAAGATGAAGATCGACAAGGCCAAGGGCTTGCTGCTGACCTCGATGGCGATTACCGACATTGTTTACGAATGCGGTTTTTCCGATCACTCGCACTTCACGCGCACGTTTGGACGCATGGTGGGAATGCCACCGAAGGTCTGGCGACAGGCGATGTGCCGGGCGCGGGTGGCGGTGGTTGAGGCGGATGTCTGGCGGCTTAGCGATGGGCTGCTGAACTCGACGATAGGCGCGCGGTTGACGGAACTGCGGCCTTGAGTCGGATTCCAAAGAGTTTTGTTCACTCCTCCCTTTTGGCCGCGATTTTCGCGGCTTTTTTTTGTGATAGAGCGCTGGCGGTCGACGTAGGTCCCGCGGTGAATCCACCCCTCACCCCAGCCCTCTCCCCAGGGAGAGGGAGCCGATTTGTGGGCTTTCCAACACCGGGGTTCGGCTAGATATCCCAGGTCGGCATACCTCGACCAAACACCACGGTCATCCCCTCTCCCTCCGGGAGAGGGCTAGGGTGAGGGGCTTTTATTTTTGCCGAACCTGAATTCAACTCGGTATTGCACCTCGGCGTACCTCGACCAAACACCTCAGTCAGTCCCCTCTCCCTCCGGGAGAGGGCTAGGGTGAGGGGCTTTTGTTTTTGCCGACCCTGAATTCAACTCGGTATTGCAAGTCGGCGTACCTCGACCAAACACCTCAGTCAGTCCCCTCTCCCTCCGGGAGAGGGCTAGGGTGAGGGGCTTTTGATCCTGGCGTCCGGCGCCAGCGGCAGTCTGAAACAGATTCGCGCGCCCTCTTCGCTGTCCTCCACGCGCAACGTCCCGCCATGGGCGCCGATCACCGTTCGGCAAATCGCCAGGCCCATGCCCATGCCACTGCCTTTGGTGGTGAAAAATGCGTCGAAAATCTCCTCACGCTGATGCTCGGCAATCCCCGGCCCATTGTCCTGCACAGACACACAGACCTGCCCATCGGCCACCGTCGACTCGATAACCACCCGCCCATCCACAACACCCTGCCCGGCCATCGCCTCCAGTGCGTTGGTGATCAGGTTGTAGATTACCTGCTGGATCTGCACGCGATCCGCCAACACCGGGCCAGCAGCATTGAGCCGGGTGTGCAAGCTCACCCTGCGACTGTGCACATCACTGGCCGTCAGTTGCACTACCTCGCCAATCAACACGTCAATCGAAAGCGGCAGCCGTTGCAGCGGCGCCTGTTTGGCCAAGGCGCGCAAGGCCTGGACAATCTCGGTGGCCCGGGCGCTGTCGGCGCGGATGTCCTCCAGGCCCTGAATCGCTTCGTCGAGATCCGGTGTGTCGCGCTTGAGCCAGCGCAGACTGGCCGAGGCGTTCGATGAGATTCCCAGCAATGGCTGGCTGATTTCGTGGGCGATCGAGGCCGACAGCTCGCCCATCATTTTCAGGTGCGCGTTACGCGCCAGTTCCGCCCGCGAGCTGCGCAAGTCAGCCTCCATCTGCGCCCGCAGTCGGTTGTCTTCGACCAGTTGCGCGTACAACCGCGCGGTCTGCAACGACACCGCCGCCTGCGAGGCAAGGATTTCCAGCATCGTCAGGCGTTCGGCGCTGAACAGCTTCGGAACCAGGCTGTTTTCCAGATAAACCAGACCAATCACCGCGCCTTGTTTGAGCAACGGCAGGCACATCATCGAGCGCGCCTGCCGTTGCTGCAGATCAGCGCTGTAGGCTTGCGGGCAGTCGGCGCGGGCATCGTCGAGCACCATCGGCGTGCGCGTACGCATGGTCGAATTGAGCACTGAAACCGGGGCGATCTGCTCAAACGGGCGCTGGTTGTCCTGGCTGACCCGCACGTTACCCGCCTCGACGTGCGCGGCAGCGGCCAGTTGCAACTCACCGTCAGCGACCAACAACAGCGCACCCCGATCGGCTCCGGCCTGAATCATCAAGTGATTCATCAAGGTTTCCACCAGCCGATCGAGCAGCACTTCTTGCGAGACCGCGCGCGCCGCTTCGATGCCGACTTCCAGATCAAGGCGCACCCGCGTCACCGGCGCTACGGTTTCCAGCGAATACTCGCGAGCCAGAAACGGATGCGCGGCTTCGAGCTGACGCGCCTTGGCCTGCGCGCCCCACTGGACATAACAATCGCGGGCGACGCGCAGGTGATGATGCGTTCCCGAGACCAGACCGTTTGCCAGGCAAACTTCAGCCAATTGCTCATGGGCCAGCGCTTGTTCATGGATGAACCCGGCCGCGGCCGCGGCGATTTGCGCCTGGTCGAAGCAGCGAATGGCGACCAGCCCTTCCCCGCGCACACGGGCCATTGCGCCTTCGACCAGCAGCAGTTTGTTGCTGAAGGTCGAAGGATTGAGCTCCACCCAAGACAGGAAACGCTGACGTTGCTGCTGCAGTTTCTGCAATTTTTCCGCGGCAGAGCCCGGCGCATCGGGACTGGCCAGCGCCAGGCTGTAGAACAGGTAGTAATGGGCCAGATCGATGTGCGCCGGCAGCGACCAGGTCAACGCCTCGGCGTCTTCGAAACGGCGCAGCGCGTAGCGCACTTCACCGAAATAGAACGCCGACATGCCCGAGTACAACCCTTTCCAGAACAGTGTCGGCTGCGAAACGCGACCGCGATCCAGCGGGCCGAAGCGGTCATGCTCCAACGCATCAAGCTCTGCGATCGAACGAGGCTCAGGCCCATTGCGCAGGTCACTGGCAAACGCCTGTTGCGCCAGCAGAATGCGTTCGATGTCGATGTAGTGAAACTGCCGCACCCAGCTCAGGCCGACGTCCAGTTCGTTCAACACGTTTTGCAGCGGTTCGCCCATGAACAGCAAATCCGAGCCGATATGGTTGCAGGCGTAACACGACATGCCGAGATCGCCGCCCGCCTGACCGCATTCGAACGCGGCGAAAGCCTTCTGCCGGGCGTGGGCCATCGGTTTGGTCCACGGGCTGACCTGATCCAGCGCCACCAAGGTGCCGGTGCGTCCCGCTTCGTAGCCATGCAGATCAGTGAGTTCAAGCGCCAGTTCGGCGAAAGCGGCACCGTCCAGATATTCGCCATAGCGGTCGGCGATCATCACGCCGTACCAGGCAAAACCGTAGCCGCTGCTCGGCGTCGTACCATGCAGCAACGTCAGCTCGACCATCTTCGCCAAGTGCAGAAAGGCAATATCGTCCTGCACGAAGAATGAGGCGATCAGCGTGCTCAGCAGCTCCATCGCCACTTCGATTCGCGGCTCGTTGGCCTTGGGCAATGCGGTCAGATCAGCGATCCGTCGCGCGCCGACCAATTGCCGAACCCGCTCGAACGCTTCGCCCAGTTGCGCTTTCGAGGGTTGTCGCTGCAGGTCGATATCGAGCAACGCAAGACCGCTCAACGCTTCGCTGATCGCCCCGTGATAATCGGAGTGCAAAGTGCGCAGACTGGCGCGCAGGCGATAGGTTTTCGCTCGGTCCAGTGTGGTCTCGGCGTGGTTGAGGCATTCATCGAGGCGCTGTTGCGCGCTGGGGAGATCCGCCAGCAACATCGCGCAATCGGCCGCCAGCCAGCGCGCCGCGAAGGCTTGCGGGTAGAGCTGCGTCCAGCCGCTGTCGCCGAGCAAAAATTCGGCGCTGCGCAGATATTCCACGGCCTGCTCAACCGCGGCGCTAGCGCGGGCGCGCTCGGCGGCTTCGATCAACAGCTGGATGAAATCGGCGCGCCGAGGTGGTTGCAGCGCGTTGACGTCGCTGCGCTGAATCTGACTGGCAATGTCGAAGACCCGCGCCTGCCGCTGCTCGCCGCAGTGATCGAGCATGGCGGCGGCTATGCGCGCATGTTCGACGGCGCGCCCGGCTGGCGCCGTCAAGGCAGCGGCCGCCTCGAGTACGCGGTCGTGGGGAAACACCAGTTGGCCCGGTTCGCGCAGGAGAAACCCGGCGCTGACCAGGTAATTCACATCACGCAGCAATTGCGCTGGATCATCCGGCAGCAGTCGCTGCAACAGCGCTTCTTCACAGCGCCCACCGACGTAACCCGCCGTACGCAGCACTTCGCGTGCACTGACCGGCAGACGCTGCAAGCGGTGCACCATCAATTCGGCCACATTGTCGGCGTAGCGATAGCCGTTCACCTCGGCCTGATCCCACACCCAGCGCCGCGTCGTTGCATCGAAACGCAGCAGACGCTCATCCACCAGAGCCCGTGCCACCTGGCTGACGAACAACGGATTGCCGGCGGTCTTGAAATGCACGACGCGCGCCAGCGCCTCGAGGTTATCGACGTCGGCATCGAGTTCGATCGCCATCAATTGCGCGACGGCCTGCGCCGACAGCGGCCGTAATGCAAGATCGCTGACTGGCAATGTCGGGGCGGCGCGCAGGTCATCGCGCCAACTGCCCGGACCTTGCGGTAGCTTGCCCTCGCGATAGGCCAGAATCAGCAACAAATGCCGCGTCGGCCGGGCGATGAAAGCTTTGAGAAACGCTTGGGTCGAGTCGTCCGCCCACTGCACGTCATCGATGAACAACAGCAGCGGATGCCCCGGTTGCGCAAAGACCTCGAGGACATCGAGCAGCGCCCGATTGACTCGGTCGAGGGCATGGCGGGCCGGCATGTCCGGTAATTCGGCGGTGGTACCGATCAGCAATTCGGCGTCCGGCGCCATGTCCACCAGCAAGCGGCCACGGCCTTTGAGGGTATCGCTCAGCTGCGCCCCGAGGGCCTGCAAGGCCAGCGTGGGCTTGGTCAACACTTGGCTGATCAGCGATTGAAAAATCTGCGCCAGTGGCGCGAAGGGTCGGTCGTTTTGCAGCAGTTCAACCTTGCCGCTGGCCCAGTAACCGGGTGCTTGTGTGCGCAGCACTTGCTGAATCAGCGTCGACTTGCCCGCCCCCGGCGCGCCGGCGACCAGCAGCACGCGGGCGATGCCATCGCTGCGCACGCGCTGGATCTGTTCGAGCAGTTGCTTGCGCTCGTCATCACGGCCGAACAGCACATCGCCGCGCGTAGCCGTCGCCCGTGCATCGAAGGCACCGAGGCGGAACGCTTCGATCTGGCCTTTTTTCTGCCATTGGCGCAGGCACCAGGTCAGATCGGCGGCCAGCGATTCGATGCTCTGGTAACGCGCCTCCGGCTCCTTGGCCAGGCCTTTGAGCAGCACATGACAAATGCCTTGCGGCAGGTCGGGGATGTATTGCGCCGGCGACAATGGCTCGACGGCGGCATGCACATGCAACCATTGCGAGGCGTCGCGGGCGGTCAGCGGCGGGCGCCCGGCCAGGGCCTCGTAGATGATTGCCGACAGCGCATACACCTCGCTGCGTTCATCGAACCCGGCGCCATCGCGCTGCAGCTGCTCCGGCGCCAGATAGGGCCAGTGTTCGAGGCTCGGTAGTTCGCTGTCCGGGGTTTCCTGGGCCTGGGTGTGAAAGCCCATCAGCCTGACACTGTCGTCAGCGCCGACCAGCAGATGCCAAGGCAATAAAGCACTCTGTGGGAGCGAGCCTGCTCGCGAAAGCGGTGGGTCAGTCAAGGGCGATGTCGGCTGAATTGACGCTTTCGCGAGCAGGCTCGCTCCCACAGGGTTTTGCGCTGTCTCGGGTTGCCGAGAGTGGGCCAACGCATTCGCGGCGGCGACGGCGATGTTCAGCACGCGCCCGAGCGGCAGGCCGGCGGCGTCGAGCAATCCCGCCAGCGGCGCGCCCCACTGTGGGTAGACCAGCACCGGGCCGTCCGCCGAACGAATCAGCGCGAGCGGGTTGATCGCCCATTGCGATGGCAGCTGCACATGGAAGTCGCGCTCCAGCCGCTGGCACAGCGCCGGACGCTGGATCGGCGCGCGTACGGCAAACCATGTCTGGCCCGAGCGGCTGTCTTCGAGGGTGAACCACGTCAGTTCATGGTCGCGACGCAGCAGGCTGAACCGGCAGATGTCCAGCCATGGTTCATCGAGCATCGGCGCATCGGTCGCGCGGGAAATTGCAGATGAGGATGGCTGGCCGGGCATACACATTCACCGCTGGAAATGGGATTCAGGCTGGTGGCGAAGTATACGCAGCGTTTTTTTGCCAGAGGGCCAGCCGCTGCGCTGATGTCCGTCTGCGGCCTCAAGATGGCCGTCCAGAGCCTCGCACCGTGGTTTTTGAGGCTATAAAAGCGCGCGACTTATCCCTCGGGATAATTGCTTTATGCCAGGCCGTCACCTAGCGTACGCCTGATAACCCGGCGCCCGCGCCCTGTCCTTCTCACCTGCAACGCAGAGGCCTGCATGATCCGACTCGGCCAAGCCACGATTTCTCTGGAACGGCGCGAAGCCTTTCTCGATGGCCGGCCCTTGCGCGTGGGCGGGCGGGCGTTCGAAATACTCTCGGTGCTGATGCAGGCCGACGGGCGCATCGTCAGCAAGGACGAACTGATCAATCAGGTGTGGCCGGACATCGTCGTCGAAGAGAACAATCTGCAAGTGCAGATTTCCTCGCTGCGCAAACTGCTCGGGGAAAAAGAAATCATCCAGACGGTTCCCCGTCGAGGTTACCGATTATTGAAAGACCGCGAACCCAATCTGCCGCTGTTCAACCCACTGGCCTCGGCGCCGATCGTGGCGCAGCCGCCGCCGGTCGATGCGCAATCGGTGCCGGTGTTCATTGTCGACGATGAGGCCTGCGTGCGTACCGCGTTGAGCCGCTTGTTGCGCGCCGAAGGCATCGAACACCGGATTTTCCAGTCCGCCGAGGAATTGCTCGACGCCGACATCGCCAATGGCCCGGCGTGCCTGCTGCTCGACGTCAGCCTGCCGGAAGCCACGGGTTTGCAGTTGCAGGCGGCACTGAACCAGCGCGGCTTGCCGTGGCCGGTGATCTTCATGACCGGCCACGGCACCATTCCGATGTCGGTGCAGGCCATGAAGGCCGGCGCGGTGGAGTTTCTGACCAAGCCCTTCAATGACGATGAACTGCTCGGCATTCTGCGCAACACTCGTCAGCACGCGGCGACGGCGTACGATCAATGGCAACGGGTTCAGCACGTGCGGCAATTGGCAGCGCAACTGACGCCGCGTGAGCGCGAGGTGCTGCCGCTTATAGTTGGCGGTCTGTCGAACAAGCAGATCGCCAACCAGTTGGGCACCAGTGAGGTGACCGCCAAGGTTCACCGTAAACACATCATGGCGAAGATGCAGACCCGCTCGCTGGTCAACCTCGTCGAACTCTACGGACTGATCAGCGCTGCGCCTTCGCCTGGCCCATCGAGCCTGTCGTGAGCGGCCTGGCGGGTTGCCCGACGGCAGCCGACGGCACCCGACCTACCATCGTCTGCATCGTTGATGACGACGCATCCGTGCGCAAAAGCCTGTCGAATCTTCTGCGTTCCGTCGGTTATCGCGCGCAGGTGTATGCCAGCGGCGAAGCGTTTCTCGCCGACGCCGACTTCGCCGAGATCGCCTGTCTGCTGCTGGACCTGCGCATGCCCGGCCTGTCCGGCATCGACGTCATGCGCGCGCTGCCGCGACAGATTCCGGTGATCTGCATGTCTGCTCACTGGGACGAGGCGGCGCTGGCCGAAACCGGGCATTACCAGGCGTTCGAGTGCCTGTGCAAACCCTTCGAGGAAGAGGTGTTACTGGCGGCACTCGACAAGGCCCTGCACCGCTAAAGCTGCTCACTTCAACTGTCCTGCATGGTTTCTTCCTGAGTCTCGATCACGGGCATCGACTCAGTCATCGAAGCGTGACACACCGCCAGGATTTCATCGGCCAGCGCCGAGTCGTCCGGGCAGGCCCGCGACAGCATGATCGCGCCGACCGCATGGGCCAGCAGGTCGATCATTTTGCTTCTGCCCTCACCTTGCGGCGCACCCGGGTATTTCTCGCCCAGGATCTGCAATAAGCGCTCGATGCCCTCGGCGAAAGCTGTCTTCACATCCCCCGACTGCCGCGCCGCATCGCCGCACAGCGCCGCCATGGTGCAACCGGTGGAACGACCATCGCGATGGTCGCGTGAAACGTACACATCGATGAAGTCCTGCACGCTCATCGCCTCGGCGCTGGCCAGTGACTGCGCCAGGCTGTTGGCCGAGGCTTCGGCCATCAGGTCGGCCTTGGAGCCGAAGTGTTTGTAAAAACCGCCGTGGGTGAAGCCGGCCGCCGCCATCAGGTCAGCCACACCAACCCCGTCATAACCGCGTTCGCGGAACATCACTGAAGCCGTTTCGACAATGTGCTCGCGATTGGCCTGAGCCTGAGCTTTGGATACGCGCATGTTGGATACCTCCAGCGCTGAAAAGTCATGGCTCGATGATACATAGATGTTGGCCATAATCAAAACCGTTGACAGTTTAGATTTCGATCATCATCCTAAAAGCCCGCAATCACTCTTCTACTGAAAAAGAGCCGACACCATGACTACTCGCCCTACTGTTCTGATCACTGGCGCCTCCACCGGCATCGGCGCGGTCTACGCCGCACGTTTCGCCCAACGCGGGCACGATCTGGTGCTGGTCGCCCGTGACCAGTCGCGTCTGGACGCCCTCGCCACCAATCTGCGTGCCGAATACAACGTCGATGTCGAAGTACTGCAAGCCGATCTGACCCGGCTCAGCGATCTGCAGACTGTCGAAGCGCGCCTGCGCGACGACGCGCGCATCGGCATCCTCGTCAACAATGCCGGCGCCGCGCAGTCCGGCACGTTCATCGAACAAAGCACTGACAGCGTGGCGCAACTGGTCGCCCTCAACACCACTGCGCTGGTGCGGCTGGCCAGCGCCATCGCCCCGCGTCTGGCCAAGGCTGGGAACGGCGCGATCATCAACATCGGTTCGGTGGTGGGCCTGGCGCCGGAGTTCGGCATGTCGGTGTATGGCGCGACCAAAGCGTTCGTGCTGTTTCTCTCCCAGGGCCTGAGCCTGGAGCTGTCGCCGAAAGGCGTGTACGTGCAAGCCGTACTACCCGCCGCCACCCGTACGGAAATCTGGGACCGCGCCGGTATCGACATCAACACGCTGACCGACATCATGGAAGTCGGCGACATGGTTGACGCTGCGCTGGTCGGTTTTGATCGTCGCGAAGTCGTCACCATCCCGCCGCTGCATGAAAGCGAACGCTGGGATGCCCTGCAAACCGCGCGGCAGGGCCTGCTGGGGCAGATTCGCCAGTCGGCCGTGGCGCCACGTTATCTGCCTCAAGCCTGACTGCAACCGGACCCGCCGCCAGTGCGGCGGGTTCCTACCGACAAGAGCATCCGTAATGAAAGCATTTTTCATCGAGCGCTACGGCAAGCAGAACGGCCGGATTGGCGACGTCCCCGAACCGCTGATCGGGGAAAACGACGTGCTGATCGAAGTGCACGGCAGCAGCATCAACCCGCTGGATCTGAAGATTCGCAGCGGCGAATTCAAGATGATCCTGCCCTATCAGATGCCTTTGATATTGGGCAACGATGTCGCCGGTGTGGTGCTCGGCACTGGTGCGGCGGTCAAGCGGTTCAAGCCGGGCGATGAGGTTTATGCCCGTGCGCCTGAAAACAGGATCGGCACGTTTGCCCACCGCATCGCCGTCGACGAAACAGCGGTCGCCCTCAAACCCGCCCGTCTCGACATGACCGAGGCGGCGTGCATGCCGCTGGTGGCGTTGACCGCGTGGCAGGCATTGGTTGAAGTCGCCAGGTTGCAAAAGGGTCAGAAAGTGTTGATCCACGCCGGCTCCGGTGGCGTCGGCACAGTCGCCATTCAGCTGGCCAGACACCTCGGCGCTTTCGTCGCGACGACTACCAGCACGGCGAATGTCGAGTGGGTCAAAGCGCTGGGCGCTGACGTGGTGATTGATTACACGCAACAGGATTTCGCCAGCGAACTGCGCGATTACGATGTAGTGCTCAACAGCCTCGGTGGCGATGTGCTGGAGAAATCGCTAAAGGTGCTGAAACCGGGTGGGCAGCTGATTTCCCTGTCCGGACCGCCGACTGTGCAGTTCGCCCGGGAGCGGGGGTTGTCCTGGCTGCTCGGGCTGGTGATGCGTGTGCTTAGCAGCCGCATTCGCCGTAAAGCCCGCAAACACGGCGTGCGTTATGCGTTTCTGTTTATGCGCGCCGATGGCATTCAGCTGCAGAAGATCAGCGCATTGATCGAGGCTGGGGTTATCAAACCGGTGATCGACCGGATCTTTGGCTTCGATCAGATAGCTGACGCCTTGCACTACGTCGAACAAGGCCGGGCCAAGGGCAAGGTCGCCATCGTGATCGATCCTGAAAGCCCCTCACCCTAGCCCTCTCCCAAGGGAGAGGGAACTGACCGAGTTGAATGTGCGAGTTACACCGACCTGAGATATCGAGGCGATCACAAGCTCGGAATGCCCACGATGATCAGCTCCCTCTCCTCGGGGAGAGGGCTGGGGTGAGGGGTGAATTCACTGCGGTGTTTTGGGCATGCCCACCATCATCCGATTTCAAGCCGAACTCAGTCCCGAAAGATCAAAAGCCCCTCACCCTAACCCTCTCCCGGAGGGAGAAGGAACTGACCGAGTTGAATGTGCGAGTTACACCGACCTGAAATACCGAGGCGAACACAGGTCTCAAAGAGCCCACAAATCAGCTCCCTCTCCTCGGGGAGAGGGCTGGGGTGAGGGGTGAATTCACTGCGGTGTTTGGGCATGCGCGTTGCAGCTCCAAGCCCGACTCGCCCCTCCTGCTGAAACTTCGAGAAACCCCTCTCGACTTGCGTTTTCCCCAACCTGCACCACGCTTGATTCACAGAAGTGCCGGGTTTCATGGCAAAACTGCGGTTAACTGAATGGTTAGTTACCGCTATAATCCCGCGCTTCATTCAAACGGGACTTTCAATGTGAACCACAGTCAACGCGTCTCAGGCGTTTCAACGTTCATTCTCGTCGGCCTTGGCGTGATCATCGCCCTGCTCGGTCTGGCGCTCGCGGCCGGCGGTGTGAAGCTGGTCAGCCTGGGCGGTTCCTGGTACTTCCTGGTCGGCGGTCTGGCGATGACCGTTTCCGGTGTGCTGATCGCACTGAAGAAAACTGCAGGCGCTTGGCTGTTCGCCGCGTTTCTCGTGGCGACTGCGATCTGGGCGGTGGCTGACGCCGGGCTGGTGTTCTGGCCGGTGTTCTCGCGGCTGTTCATGTTCAGCGCGATCGGTATGGTCGTCGCGCTGGTCTACCCGCTGCTGGCGCGTGCCAATGGCCGCGTTGCCGGTCGCGGCGCGTATGCCGTGGCCGCTGTGCTCGCCGTGGGTGTGGCGGTTGCTGCGGGCAACATGTTCGTCGCGCATCCAACGGTTGCGGCCACTGGCACCGGTCCGGGACTGACCCCGGTCGAGCCGGCCAAGGCGCAGAAAGACTGGGCGCACTACGGCAACACCGAAGGTGGCAGCCGCTTCGCCGCGCTCGATCAGATCAACCGCAACAACGTCGACCAATTGAAAGTCGCGTGGACCTACCACACCGGTGACGTCGCCGAGAGCGATGGCAACGGCGCCGAAGACCAGCTCACCCCGCTGCAGGTCGGCAACAAGGTGTTCATCTGCACTCCGCACAACAACCTGATCGCCCTCGACGCCGACACCGGTAAAGAGCTGTGGAAGAACGCGATCAACGCGCAATCGAAAGTCTGGCAGCGCTGCCGTGGCATGGCTTATTTCGACGCCACCGCCACCCTCGCTCAGCCGAGCAATTCTTCGATCATCGAAGCCAAACCGGCGCCGGCCGCCAACTGCCAGCGCCGTCTGCTGACCAACACCATCGATGCCCGCCTGATAGCGGTCGACGCTGACACCGGCGAGTTCTGCCAGGGTTTCGGCAACAACGGTCAGGTCGATCTGAAGGCCGGTCTGGGGGATGTTCCGGACAGCTACTATCAGTTGTCGTCCGCGCCATTGATGGCCGGCACCACCGTGGTGGTAGGCGGTCGCGTCGCCGACAACGTGCAGAGCGACATGCCCGGTGGCGTGATTCGCGGGTTTGACGTGATCACCGGCGCCATGCGCTGGGCGTTCGACCCGGGCAACCCGCAGGATCGCAATGCACCGGCCGACGGCAAAACCTACGTGCGCAGCACGCCGAACAGCTGGGCACCGATGTCCTATGACGCGGCGACCAACACGGTGTTCCTGCCCATGGGCAGCTCGTCCACCGACATCTATGGTGTCGAGCGCAGCGAACTGGACCACAAGTACGGCGCCTCGATCCTCGCGCTGGATGCCAGCACGGGTGAAGAACGCTGGGTGTTCCAGACCGTGCACAACGATCTGTGGGACTTCGACCTGCCGATGCAGCCGAGCCTGATCGACTTCGACAAGGACGGCCAAAGCGTTCCGGCGCTGGTCATCGGCACCAAGGCCGGGCAGATCTATGTGCTCGATCGCGCCACCGGCAAGCCGCTGACTGAAGTCAAGGAAGTACCGGTGAAAGCCGCGAACATCCCCAACGAGCCGTACTCGCCGACCCAGCCGAAATCCGTGGGCATGCCGCAGATCGGCGCGCAGCACCTGACCGAGTCGGACATGTGGGGCGCCACGCCGTATGACCAGTTGCTCTGCCGCATCGACTTCAAGAGCATGCGCTACGAGGGTCTGTACACCGCCCCGGGTACTGACAGATCGCTGAGCTTCCCGGGTTCGCTGGGCGGCATGAACTGGGGCAGCATCTCCACTGACCCGGTGCACGGTTTCATCTTCGTCAACGACATGCGCCTGGGTCTGTGGATTCAGATGATCCCGTCGCAGAACAAGGGCCAGGCCGCAGGCGGTGGCGAAGCACTGAACACCGGCATGGGCGCTGTGCCGCTCAAAGGCACGCCGTACGCAGTGAACAAGAACCGCTTCCTCTCGGTGGCCGGCATTCCGTGCCAGGCGCCGCCGTTCGGCACGTTGACCGCGATCGACATGAAGACCCAGAAAGTCGCGTGGCAGGTTCCGGTCGGCACCGTTGAAGACACCGGTCCTCTGGGCATTCGCATGCACTTGCCGATCAAGATCGGTCTGCCAACCCTCGGCGGCACCCTGTCGACCCAGGGTGGCCTGATCTTCATTGCCGGCACCCAGGACTTCTACCTGCGCGCCTTCAACAGCGGCAACGGCGAAGAAGTCTGGAAAGCGCGTCTGCCAGTCGGCAGCCAGGGCGGCCCGATGACCTACGTTTCGCCGAAGACCGGCAAGCAGTACATCGTCGTCACCGCTGGCGGCGCACGTCAGTCGACTGATCGCGGCGATTACGTGATGGCCTACGCCCTGCCGTAATCCGCTGCTGCACATCCACCCACTCCCCAGCGCGCGGTGCCTCACAGCACCGCGTCGCCGTTTTATTGCGTTGAAGATTTCAGCAGGAAGGATTCACATGTCATCGGCTGTTCGCTTTTCCCGTTCCAGACTTTGCACCAGCCTGTTGCTGGGCCTGAGCTGCACCACTGCCCTGCCCGCGCTGGCCGCCAGCGATTCCGGTCTGCTGACCCGCAGCACCCTCACCGGTGACTGGGGCGGCTTGCGTCATCAACTGGATGAAGACGGCGTCAAGTTCAGCGGCGATTACAGCGGCGAAACCGCTTACAACGCCGACGGCGGCCTGCACCGTTCGGCGCGTTATTCGCAGAACATCAAGCTCGGCGTGCAGTTTGATCTGGGCAAGCTGTATGGCGTCGACAATGCCGGCAAGGTGCAACTGACCATCAACGACCGTCGCGGCAACAGCGCTTCGGAAGATCTGGTCGGCAACCGCTTGCCGATTCAGGAAAACTACGGCGGCCTGTACACGCGCCTGACCGAGCTCAGTTACGAGCGCAGCCTGTTCACTCCGGCGCTGAACGTGAAGCTCGGCTACATGGCCATGGGCAACGACCTCGGCGGCCTCGACAGCGGCATTCTGTGCAACTTCATGAACGCTGGTTTCTGCGGCCATCCGCTGAACATGTCCGGCGGCAGCGGCTGGACCAACTACCCCAACGCGCGTTTGGGCGTGCGGGTCAAATACGACCTGTCGCCGTCCTGGCAACTGCGTGTGGCGGCGTTCAACGTCGACCCCGAGAGCAATGGCAATTCCAGCCGCGCCTGGCATTTGGGGCCGAAACACACCACCGGCACCGTCGTACCGATCGAGCTGGTGTACAAGCACGCCGGCGAGCTGCCGGGTGAATACAAGCTCGGCTATTACTACGACAGTTCCGACGTCAAACGCATTGGCAGCGACGACGAGGTGTCCGGTCGTGGCGGTCATTACCTGCTGATCGATCAGGCGATATGGCGTTCGCCGACCTCCGAGGGGCGCAGCCTGCATGCGTTTGGTCAGTATTCGGCGGCCAGTGAAGCGGCCTCACCGTTCAGCAAGTGGTACGGCACCGGCGTAGTCCTGTACAAACCGTTCGAAGGCCGCCCGCGTGACACTCTGGCGCTGGGCTATGGCCGCGCCGTGCCGAACCCGCGCAGCCGTGATGTTCAGCAGGATGCCGCCATGGCCAATGGCGCTGCGTTCCCGCATCTCGACAGCGCTGAGCAACTGATCGAATTGGGCTACGGCTACCAGGCCACCCCATGGCTGACCCTGCGCCCGAACCTGCAATACATCATCGAACCGGGCGCGTTCTCCGGGCAGGACATCGACAATGCGCTGGTGGTGGGGTTGCAGGTGAAGGCTGCGCTTTAAGCCTTGTGGTGGATGCACCACCGCTATCGCGAGCAGGCTCACTGCTACAGGGTTTGTCGTCGGGCGCAAAATCCCGGCAATGCACAAAACCCCTGTAGGAGTGAGCCTGCTCGCGATGGCATTGGTTCAGGCAATCACAATTTTTGAATGCTCAACCAGTTCCTTCAGAGCACCGACCAGTCACCCACCTGTCGAAATTAATTCCAGCCATCGGTGAATTATTTCGTGTCCGCATGTATCTGAGGCAGAAGAGCCGGCGCCATCATGGAGATGGCATCGCAGCGGTAATCTGGATCAGCGAGCGGGAACATCGCAATGAAATCACGCAAGAACACCGTCAAACCGATCGGTTTGAAAGACATCACCATTGTCGACGACGCCAAGATGCGCAAGGCAATCACCGCCGCCGCACTGGGCAACGCCATGGAATGGTTCGACTTTGGCGTCTACGGCTTTGTCGCCTATGTGCTCGGCAAGGTCTTCTTCCCCGGCGCCGATCCCGGCGTGCAAATGATCGCCGCGCTGGCGACCTTCTCCGTGCCTTTCCTGATTCGTCCGCTGGGCGGGCTGTTCTTTGGTGCGCTCGGCGACAAATACGGCCGGCAGAAAGTCCTCGCCGCGACCATCGTCATCATGTCCCTGAGCACCTTTGCCATCGGCCTGATTCCGTCCTATGCCTCGATCGGCATCTGGGCGCCGATCCTGCTGTTGCTGGCGAAGATGGCCCAGGGTTTCTCCGTGGGTGGCGAGTACACCGGCGCCTCGATCTTCGTCGCTGAATACGCACCGGACCGCAAACGCGGCTTCCTCGGCAGCTGGCTGGATTTCGGCTCGATCGCCGGTTTCGTCTTTGGCGCCGGCGTGGTGGTGCTGATTTCGACGATCCTCGGTGAACAGCGCTTCGAAGAATGGGGCTGGAGAATTCCGTTTTTCCTTGCCCTGCCGCTGGGCATGATCGGCCTGTATCTGCGCCACGCCCTGGAAGAAACCCCGGCGTTCCAGCAGCACGTGGAAAAGCTCGAACAA
This sequence comes from Pseudomonas sp. RIT-PI-o, assembly GCF_001297215.1. NCBI lineage: Bacteria > Pseudomonadati > Pseudomonadota > Gammaproteobacteria > Pseudomonadales > Pseudomonadaceae > Pseudomonas > Pseudomonas sp. RIT-PI-o. Next base: position 269,499 of record NZ_LHPA01000016.1, read on the forward strand.
GGTGACCGCGAAGGCCTCGCCGGTGGCCCGAAAGTGTCGTTCAAGGAAGTCGCGACCAAGCACTGGCGCAGCCTGATGACCTGCATCGGCGTAGTAGCGGCGACCAACGTCACCTACTACATGCTGCTCACCTACATGCCGAGTTACCTGACCCACAACCTGCATTACAGCGAAAACCACGGCGTGCTGATCATCATCGCGATCATGGTCGGCATGCTCTTCGTGCAGCCGCTGATCGGCTTCGTCAGCGACAAGATCGGCCGCAAACCCTTTATTGTCGTCGGCAGCATCGGCCTGTTCATCTTCGCCATTCCGGCGTTCATGCTGATCAACAGCGGGAGCATCGGCCTGATCTTCTCCGGCTTGCTGATTCTGGCGGTGTTGCTCAACTTCTTCATTGGCGTCATGGCCTCGACCCTGCCGGCGATGTTCCCCACCCATATCCGCTACAGCGCTTTGGCCAGTGCCTTCAACGTCTCGGTGCTGATCGCCGGTCTGACCCCGACTGCCGTGGCCTGGCTGGTGGAAAGCACCAACGATCTGTACATGCCCGCGTATTACCTGATGGTGATCGCCGTGGTCGGCCTGATCACCGGCGTGACCATGAAGGAAACCGCCAACAAACCCCTGCGCGGCGCGGCCCCGGCGGCCTCCGACCTCGAAGAGGCCAAGGAACTGCTGCAGGAACACCACGACAACATCGAACAGAAAATCGAAGACATCGATGCCGAGATCGCCGAGCTGGAGGCCAAGCGCAAGGTGCTGGTTCAGCAGCACCCGCGCATCAACGAGTGATCCGCCAGACCCAGAAAAAATCGGCGGGGCCGTCACCCCGTCGATTACTCGGAGCGCGGCTTGGTGTTAAATAGGCGCCAGTCTTGACCTTGTCGCTTAAAGCCGTGCAACGAGAACCGCTATGAATACCCCTGCCCAGAACATCTTCGCTCAACAGGTGACCCGATGATCGAAGTCACCGAAGTCTCCATCGCCGAACTGCGCGCCGCCCTCGAATCCGGCCAGACCACTGCCGTGGAGCTGGTACAAGCCTATCTGGCGCGCATTGATGCCTACGACGGCGCCGACACCCCGACGGCACTCAACGCCGTAGTCGTGCGCAATCCTGAAGCGCTGAACGAAGCCCGCGCCTCCGATGCCCGCCGCGCCAAAGGCGCAACCTTGGGGCCGCTCGATGGCATCCCCTACACCGCCAAGGACAGCTACTTGGTCAAAGGCCTGACCGCCGCCTCCGGCAGCCCGGCTTTCGCCGAGCTGGTTGCCCATCGCGATGCTTTCACCATCGAGCGCCTGCGCGCTGCCGGGGCGATCTGCATGGGCAAGACCAACATGCCGCCGATGGCCAATGGCGGCATGCAGCGTGGCGTTTATGGCCGCGCTGAAAGTCCCTACAACGCCGCTTACCTCACCGCGCCTTTCGCCTCCGGCTCGTCCAATGGCGCCGGTACCGCTACCGCAGCGAGTTTTGCTGCATTCGGTCTGGCGGAGGAAACCTGGTCGAGCGGTCGCGGCCCGGCGTCGAACAATGGACTGTGCGCCTATACCCCGTCGCGCGGGGTGATTTCGGTGCGCGGCAATTGGCCGTTGACCCCGACCATGGACGTCGTCGTGCCGTTCGCGCGGACCATGGCCGACCTGCTCGAAGTGCTCGACGTGGTCGTCGCCGAAGACCCCGACACCCGTGGCGACTTGTGGCGCCTGCAACCGTGGGTGCCAATCCCCCGCGTCAGCGAAGTGCGCCCGGCGGCGTACAGTGAACTGGCCGCCGACGCCAAAGCCCTGGCCGGCAAACGCTTCGCCATCCCGCGCATGTACATCAACACCGACGATGACGCCGGCACCAGCGAAGCCCCTGGCATCGGCGGCCCGACCGGTCAGCGCATCAACACCCGCGCTTCGGTGATCGACTTGTGGCAGCAGGCGCGTCAGGCCCTGGAAGCCGCCGGTGCTGAAGTCATCGAAACCGATTTCCCGCTGGTCTCCAACTGCGAAGGCGACCGCCCCGGCGCGCCAACCGTGTTCACCCGTGGCCTGGTCTCGAAGGAATTCCTCCACCACGAACTGTGGGATCTGACTGCCTGGGCGTTTGACGACTTCCTGCAGGCCAACGGCGACCCGAAACTCAATCGTCTGGTCGACGTCGACGGGCCGAGAATCTTCCCGCACGACCCCGGTACCCTGCCCAACCGCGAAGGCGATCTGGCCGCCGGCATGGACGAATACGTGCGCATGGCCGAACGCGGTATCACGCCGTGGAATGAAATCACTACCGTGCCTGATGGCTTGCGCGGTCTGGAGCAAACCCGGCGCATCGACCTCGAAGACTGGATGGATAAGCTCGGCCTCGATGCGGTGCTGTTTCCGACCGTCGCTGACGTGGGCCCCGCGGACGCCGATGTCAATCCTGCCTCGGCCGACATCGCCTGGAGCAACGGCGTCTGGGTAGCCAACGGCAACCTTGCGATCCGCCACCTCGGCGTGCCGACCGTGACCGTGCCGATGGGCGTGATGGCCGACATCGGCATGCCCGTCGGCCTGACCTTCGCCGGCCGCGCCTACGACGATTCGAACCTGTTGCGCTTCGCCGCTGCGTTTGAATCGACCGGCAGCAAACGCCAGATCCCACCGCGGACACCGCCGCTGGTGTAACCCTTACTGACACACCGCTATCAACTGTAGGAGTGAGCCTGCTCGCGATAGCGGTGTGTCAGGCAAGATTTGTTCAACTGACACACCGCTATCGCGAGCAGGCTCACTCCTACAAGGGTTGTGTGTAGGCTGCCAACTCAGCACACCGGCCCAATCCTTTTCAACCCAATCCCCCGATCATCAGCGCCATCCAAATCGCCACCGGCCCTGACCATGATCAACCGCGCCCCTTTCCGTTTCACCCTGCTTGCCATGCTCTGCGGTCTGACCGGCACCGCCCACGCCAGCGGCTTTTTCAACGATGCCAAAAGCGACGTGCTGCTGCGCAACTTCTATCTCAGCAACGACTACCGCTCGCCTGCACCCTCCGGAAAAAACTACAAACAGGAATGGGCTCAGGGCTTTATCGGTAACTTCTCATCCGGTTTCACCGAGGGCACAGTCGGGTTCGGCATCGATGCCCACGCCTTCGCCGGGCTGAAACTCGACGGTGGCAAAGGGCATTCGGGCACGGGTCTGCTTCCGGTCGACAGCGATGGTCGCAGCGAACACGACTACTCCAGCGCCGGCGGTGCGCTCAAATTGAAAGTCTCCCGTACCACCCTCGCCTTCGGTGAAATGACCGTAGAGAACCCGGTCTTCGACACCTCCGACAAACGCCTGCAACCGGAGTACGCCACCGGTTTTCTGCTCAACAGCGCCGAGTTCGACGACGTCAATCTGGTCGCCGGACATTTCACCGCGTTCAAGAACCAGGACAGCTCATCGGGCAAAGGTGATTTCTACGGCTATGGCGCCAACACCGAGGCCGGCGGGATCAGTTTTATCGGCGCCGACCTGTTCGGCGCAAGCCCCATCGGCGGCGCACTTTACGCCTCCGAGCTAAGCGACACCTGGCACCAGTACTACGGCAACCTGCACTTCAAACAGTCCGGCGTGCTGCTCGACGCCAACCTCTACCACACCCGCGACACCGGCCGCGCATTGGCCGGCGAGATCGATAACACCGCGTTCAGCCTCTCCGGCAAATACAGCTTCGGCTCCCACGCGGTGATGCTCGGCTGGCAGCGCATCAACGGCGACACGCCGTTCGATTTCGTTGGCGGCGACTCGATCTACCTCGCCAACTCGATCAAATACGCCGACTTCAACGGCGCCAACGAACGTTCCTGGCAAGCCCGCTACGACCTCGACTTCGGCGCCTTCGGCATCCCCGGCCTGAACTTCATGACCCGCTACGTTCGCGGCAGCCACATCGACGGCACCCACGCCCCCAAGGGCGGCGCGTACAGCCCGTTCGACGCCGACAGCGGCGACTATCAACCGCAACAGGGTGATGGCGGCAAGCACTGGGAACGCGACATCGACCTGAAATACATCGTCCAGTCCGGTGCCGCGAAGGATTTGTCGGTACAGCTTTCCCACGTCACCCACCGCGCCAACGAAGCGCAGGCTGGCGATGACATTGACCGGATTTACGTGGTCGTCCAGTACCCACTTGGTTTCTGAAAGAAACACTCACGTCCCTTTGCAATACGGCCCCATGTAGGAGTGAGCCTGCTCGCGATAGCGGTGTGTCAGTCAACACCAATTTCTCGGGAGGACGCCATCGCGAGCAGGCTCACTCCTACATCGGATGCGTTTCCCATCCAAACAGTAGCCGAATCTATCCTTGCAGCACGGCGATCACCGCTAGCCAAATGCCATCACCTCCCTTATCCTGCGCACCCGCAAAAAAAGCCAAGCCAGGAAGGCATTGATTGACCTTCCTGTTTGTAGTCAATCAACACACCCGGATTCAGGGATGAACATGTTCCAGTTATTCAAACTCGGCATGGCCGTTGTGCTCGCCGCGACGCTCAGCGGCTGCATTACCGAAAGCGCCTCATGGGTCAGCGAACCCTTGCAACCCAAGGCCAGCGAGCCAGTCAGTTACCTCGTGGGATCAATCGGGCCGCAATCTCTCAAGCAGTCCGCTGCTGATAACCAGCGAATCTTCTTCCGCAAACGCGGTTCGGAGTACGGGGCCGCCGGTGTCTGGAAAATGGCCGGCGCTTACTCAACGCCGCAGGATATTCAGGACGGAGTCGGCGCAGCGAGCGTATTCGTGCTGCCGCTCAAGCCGGGCGATTACGAGTTCTATGATTTCCAGTTCTTTTCCGCACGCTACCAACCAGGGCTCGGCACCGTTTTCACCTCAGCCGAGGCCCGCGAGAAATTCAACCTGCCGATGCGCCTTGAAGCCGGCAAGGCCTATTACATCGGTGAGTTCCGTTCGTTTTGCATGACCGCAGGATTCTGCGCGTTCCGCTGGAATGATCAAAACGCCCGCGATGCCGCCGTCGCTCAGCGCATGACCCCAGGGCTGCCAACCCTGCAACCGCTGAAGCTCGACCTGAAAAACGCTGAGCCCTACATCTTTACCGGCCCTACTCCAGGTGCGGCCGTGGACGCCAAACCATGAAAACAGTCATCGCCCTCACCGCCGCCGCTCTGTTGACCGGTTGCGCGGCCACCAACACCTTGCCAGAGCGCACGCTCGCGGACGGTCAAGATTATCTGCAGCCGATTCACGTTATCGTCGATGACCCGGAAAACGGCTCCAGCCTGCGCAACCACCTGCGTCAGACCGGCGTGTTCCGCACCATCGAAACCGGCAGCGGCAAAGCTGACGAGTACAGCGTGCAGGTCAAACTCAATGTGGAGCGTCACCTGCCGGCGTTTCCGGTCATCCTGCTGAGCAGCGCGACGTTGTTCCTGCTGCCGCTGTCGAACGAATTCGACACGCAAAGCGAATTCACCGTGTTCCAGGGTGACAAGCGCCTGAAGCAATACACCTATCGCAACACCACTGAAAAATACATCTGGCTGCTGGATCAGGGCGGTGAGATGCGCGAACAGAACCTCAGCCGCATCGCTCGCGCCTTCGCGCAGGATGTGCAGCAAGACCGGCTGATCCCGGCAGTCGCGCAATGAATCTCGCCATGATGAGAGTCGCTGGCCTGCTCTGCGCCTCACTGATGCTGGGCGGCTGCGCCAACACCTTGCAACCGCTCGACTACCATGCCGACCAAGCCTATGTGCCGGTCACGCTCGGCATGGGGCCGGCGTATACGCGCATCGACGAGCAGCATCAGCGCGAAACCATCAGCGTCCTGAAAAAAACCGGCGCGTTCTCGATGCTCGATGGCGGTTACACCCGCAACGGCTACAGCCTGTTGATCACCGAACCCGGTGACGGCAAGGTCAACTGGCTGGCGCTGGTCAACGTCTTCACACTGTTCACCTTCCCGATGCCCTACCACTACCAGGACAACCTGCGCGGCTCGGTCTTCAAGGATGGTCAACTGCTCAAAACCTACAACTACTCGCGCGAGGGCTGGAGCGTAATGGCGTGGTACGTGCCGATTCCAGCGTTTGAAAACAAACGGCAGATGCTCGATCAGTTATTGCGCGAGATGGATCGGGACCGGCTGATTCCTTACAGCCACTAGCATTTTTTCAAGGCCAGGAGGCCGTTCTACCCCATGAAGATAAAGCACATCTGGCTGTCGGCCATACGCACGCTCAACACGCCAAGCCAAACGGTTAACGCCAATAACCTCATGTCGCACTGGCAAGCACTGCAGCAGAGCGGCGCGATCACCCTTGGCGATATCAATGTTTTCATTGGCGAGAATGGCTCGGGTAAATCAACCGTCATCGACATGGTCAGGGCGTTGAAACACCCGGAAATACTGGCCTCGCTCCCACGGGAAAATCCGCCGCGACAGATTCTGCCCGGCTACAGCATCAGCTTTGATAATGACGACAATTGGTCGTACTTCTTTTCCGGAAATACGTTCGACCCGGATCTGGACTGCATTGAAAACGTCGCGTGCAGTCAGCTCCTGCTCATACCCAGCCAACGAAAACACTATGTGCGTTCCAGCGACCTGCACAAGCACGCCCTGTTTTCACCCGTACCGCGTTTTTACGAATACGCCAATATTCATTACCGCAACGGCATGACGCTCGAAGATCAATTCAGCGAAGACGCTGTCGCGGAACTGAACAAAAGCAAGCCGTTTCTGTGCAGCCTGGCGACTGATCGGCAAGGGAGTTTCGGTGCCACGCTGATTGACGACGGCACTTTCCAGCTCGGCGAGGACGGTCGTTTGTCGGTGTGGATCAAGGACGACCCCAAAATGCCCAACCAACTACCCGTGAGCTGGCTTCCCACAGGCTGGAAGTCTTATGCGCTGATGGCCGCCTGGCTGCGAAATTGCCCGAAGCATGCCATCTGCCTGCTGGAGGAACCGGAAAGTCACCTGCATCCGAAAATGCTCAGGTTTGTGATGGATTCCCTGATCGAAATTGCCACCGAACGCCATCAACAACTGCTGATCAGCACGCATTCTGCGACCGTCATCAATATCGCGGCGAAAGACAAACTAACGTTGTTCGAGATGTGCGGAAGCCATATCAAGAGCCAGCCCGATCGGCGCGACATTCTTGATCGTTTGGGCTATCTGGCGTCGGATATCCTGCAGGCCAACTGCATCGTCTGGGTTGAAGGGCCCTCAGACCGTACGTATCTCAACTACTGGCTGGCAGGCCGTGCCCCCGAGCTAGTTGAAGGTATTCACTATTCGGTCATGTATTACGGCGGCAGGCTGCTGAGCCACCTCGGCGTAGCGGAAGAAAACGAAGACGACAGTGAAGATAACAGTGCCGACTTCATCAATCTGCAGTCGTTGAACAGAAACTCGGCGATTCTGATCGACAGCGATAAATCCAGCGCCAAGGGAAAACTGCGCAAGACCAAAGAGCGCGTGATTAAAGAGATCCAGGCTAACGGCGGCGTCGCTTGGGTCACCAAGGGTCGGGAAATCGAGAACTACATCGCCCCCCAATATATGGAAGTGGCGATCAAGCAAGTTCACCGTACTGCCAAACGCATCGTTTCCCAGTCGATCTGGGCCAATGCCCTGGAATACAAGAAGCTTCACGCACGCAAGAAAACCGTGGCCAACAAGGTCAAGGTCGCGGCGAAGATCAGCAGTGAGTACAAGCCAGATTATTCGGTTCTGGACCTCGGCGAGCGCATTGATGAGCTATGCACATTCATTCGCAAATGCAACTGAACTGCCTGGGCACTGAAGCTCCGGCAACGAGCGCCTGATCAGGCAGGCTCGCTCGCGCAGCGCCATGGATTTCTCATGCGACAAGGACCCGTCCTGCCTTGACGAGATCGCACCCTCGATCATTACCTCTGCCCACCCGGCTCCACGCAACCACCGTTAAGCGACGCCGTCACCGCCGTAAGGCGCTTGCAACCGACGAAGCTTTCTCGGGCGCAGCGTCCGGAAAGGCGACCGCTCGTCGGATATCACCGCACACCTGTCAAGTCTGACAGGTGTGCATTCACGCCAAGTCGCTTTAACTCGTTCCGTCACTTCCCGTCGGAGCCGTCTCCATGTCCAGCCCCCAAAAACCCCTGCTACTCGCAGAACTTGGCATTCCTGGTCGCAGCAAGGACCCGGTGTCTAAGGATCCCGATGTCTGGGGTATCAACATCGCCGCCGCGCTGGACAACTTTCCGTATCACGGCCTGCGGTGCGAGGCGGGGCCGTGGGGAAATATGGCGAGTGGCGACAGGCTGACGATATTTTGGGGCACCGGGTACAACGTGGTGAGCAGGACCGTCCTCAAGGACGAGGTCGATACGCAACTGCGCATGTTCGTGCCTTCGCGGCACATGGTCGACGGCGAGTTTGCGGTGTCCTATTCCGTCAAGCCGCTGGGCGGCACAGATCAACCGTCCGAAGTCATGCAGGTGCTGGTCAAGCTGACGCGCCCGGGTGGCCACGATAACAACGGTGACAACGGCCATTCCAAGCTGATCATGATCATTGCGCAGGAGATTCTTGACGGCGGCATCCACGAGGGCAACGTGGCCGCTGGCGTGGACATCAGCATTGGCAAGGCCGACGGCACCCCCCCCTATCCCAACGCCGCAGCAGGCGATATTTGCCGCGTGAGTTGGGGTGGATTCTTCGTGCCCAGTGCTCCACTGACACAGGAGCAGGCCGAAGGCAAGGCGCCGATCATCATCACCATCACCGAAAAAATCATCAGAGACGCCGGTGATGCGCCCGGCGTGGCCGTGGTGTTTGAGGTGTACGACTGCGTCTTCAACCGCTCCGAGGACTGGAGCCCCGAGCAGCGCGTAAAAGTGGCGGTGGATGCGACCCGGCTGGGGGCACCGTTGCTCAGGGAAACGCTGAACAACGTGCTGGATGTCGACGAGCTGGGCGACGCCGATGGCACCGTGCAAGTTATTGCCACGGATACGAGCAAGTTCGAAGTCGGAGACGAGGTATTCATCAGGATCAAGGGCACCCCCGTCGAAGGACCGCCGATTAATTGGGAACCGTCAGCAGGCGTGGAGTTGAAAAGTGTGCCGAGCATTATGGAAACCACGGCTCCCAACGCCGTGCTGCGCCAGTTGGCCAAGTCGCAGATCACCTTGTCTTACCGACTGGAAAAAGCCGACGGCTCCGACGATCTGGAATCCAAAAGCCAATTCATCCGCGCCATCGGCGAAGTCCAGCGCCTGGCCGAACCGATCATGCTGGACGAGGATTCCGGTGCCCTGAACCCACCGCTGGACGTGGTACTCATGGACATTCCATTCGATACCTCCTTCGTCGAAGGTTATGTCCTGCAGCCGATCATGCTCGGCACCACCTCCGGCCTGAAGCCGTACCTGCCTGCTCTGCCAACGCGCCCCATCACCCACAACGACATCGTCGCAGCCAAACCGCTGTCGTACAGCATTGACGGCAACCACCTGACCCCGGTCAACGGCGGCACGGCGGAGTTCTACTACCAACTCCTGATCCCGAGCGCGGCGTTCGCCAAGCTGGACGCGTACCAGGCCTCCCACGCCATTCGCGAGTCGATCCACACCGACATCCTGCGAGTCGGCAAACCACGCCGGGAACTGCCCGAACCGGTGGTGGCCGGCGGGGTGGACGGCGTCCTGCCCGCCGACACCCCCGGCACCACCGCGACGATCATCTACACGGAAACGGTCAAAGGCGATGAAGCGTTCATGTTCTGGGTCGGCTCGATCACCGGTGAGTATCCCGACTCGATCAAGCTGAACGAATTTACCGCCGGTAAGGAAATACCGTTCACCATCCCGGCCGCGATGATCAAGGACAACGAAGGCGGGACGGTGGTGGCCAGGTACGAAATCAAGCGTGCGGATGGGAGGACCAGTTATGCCGAGCCGTTGAAGTTCGATGTCGGCGTGGCGCTGGATCTGAAAGAGCCGAAAATCAAGCAAGCCCCGAGCGACACCAGCCTCGACCCGCGGGAGGCCGAGAACGC
>NZ_LHPA01000014.1:0-1916 GCF_001297215.1 Pseudomonas sp. RIT-PI-o
GCGTTCTGGGCCTCCAGTGGGTCGAGGCTGGTGTCGTTCGGGGCTTGCTTGATTTTCGGCTCTTTCAGATCCAGCGCCACGCCGACACGAAACTCCAGCGGCTCGGCATAACTGGTCCTCCCATCCGCACGCTTGATTTCGTACCTGGCCACCACCGTCCCGCCTTCGTTGTCCTTGATCATCGCGGCCGGGATGGTGAACGGTATTTCCTTACCAGCGGTAAATTCGTTCAGCTTGATCGAGTCGGGATACTCACCGGTGATCGAGCCGACCCAGAACATGAACGCTTCATCGCCTTTGACCGTTTCCGTGTAGATGATCGTCGCGGTGGTGCCGGGGGTGTCGGCGGGCAGGACGCCGTCCACCACGCCGGCCACCACCGGTTCGGGCAGTTCCCGGCGTGGTTTGCCGACTCGCAGGATGTCGGTGTGGATCGACTCGCGAATGGCGTGGGACGCCTGGTACGCGTCCAGCTTGGCGAACGCCGCGCTCGGGATCAGGAGTTGGTAGTAGAACTCCGCCGTGCCGCCGTTGACCGGGGTCAGGTGGTTGCCGTCAATGCTGTACGACAGCGGTTTGGCTGCGACGATGTCGTTGTGGGTGATGGGGCGCGTTGGCAGAGCAGGCAGGTAGGGCTTGAGGCCTGACGTGGTGCCGAGCATGAATATGTTGAGCTCCTGACCTTCGGCAAAGGATTTGTCGAAGGGGATTTCGAGACGCACCTGGGGCAGTGCGGGATCCAGCGCCCCGGAGTTCTCGTCCAGCATGATCGGCGCGGCCAGGCGCTGGACTTCGCCGATGGCGCGGATGAATTGGCCGTTGGATATCAGGTCGGCGCTGCCATCGGCTTTTTTCAGGCGGTAAGACACGGTGATCTGGGACTTGGCCAACTGACGCAGCACGGCATTGGGGGCCTTGGTTTCAACAACGCTCGGCACGCTGATCAGCGGGAGGCCTTCTATTTCCAGATCAATCGGTGGACCTTCGACCGGCGTGCCCTTGATCTTGATGAACGGAATGTCACCGATTTTGAAGTGGGCATTGTCTGTGGCGACCACTTGCACGGTGCCATCGGCGTCGCCCAATTGGTCGACGTCCAGCACGTTGTTTAGCGCCTCCTTGAGCAACGGCGCACCCAGCCGGGTCGCATGAACGGCCACCACCACACGCTGTTCAGGACTCCAGTCCTCGGAACGGTTGAAAACCTTGTCGTACACCTCGAACACCACGGCCACTCCGGGGATCCCTGGACCACCGGCATCACCCGCTTCACGGATGATATCTTCTTTGATTTTCACGATGATCGGCGCCGTGCCTTCGGCCTGGTCCTGGGTCAGTGGAGCACTGAGCACGAAGATTCCACCCCAACTCACGCGGCAAATATCGCCGGCCGCGGCGAAGGGATAGGGCGGTGTGCCGTCGGCCTTGCCAATGCTGATGTCCACGCCAGCGGCCACGTTGCCCTCGTGGATGCCGCCGTCAAGAATCTCCTGCGCAATGATCATGATCAGCCTGGAATGGCCGTCGTCACCGTTGTTATCGTGGCCACCCGGGCGCGTCAGCTTGACCAGCACCTGCATGACTTCGGACGGTTGATCTGTGCCGCCCAGCGGCTTGACGGAATAGGACACCGCAAACTCGCCGTCGACCATGTGCCGCGAAGGCACGAACATGCGCAGTTGCGTATCGACCTCATCCTTGAGGACGGTCTGGGTCAGCACGTTGTGCCCGGTGCCCCAAAATATCGTCAGCCTGTCGCCGCTCGCCATATTTCCCCACGGCCCCGCCTCGCACCGCAGGCCGTGATACGGAAAGTTGTCCAGCGCGGCGGCGATGTTGATACCCCAGACATCGGGATCCTTCGACACCGGGTCCTTGCTGCGACCAGGGATGCCGAGTTCTGCGAGTAGCAGGGG
>NZ_LHPA01000003.1:0-858 GCF_001297215.1 Pseudomonas sp. RIT-PI-o
AAGTGTCAGCGGTCAATTTGACCGTCGAAGTGTCGATGGTGTCGGTGACTTGAGTGACGGCTGGCGTGGTGCTTGGAACCAGGCTTTCGAAGTTGCCACCAGTGGCGCTGGTGATCGTTGCCTGCACAGAACCGGCGTCTTTGTAGACGTCATCGGACGGTGCCGGAACGGTCGCAGTGCCGCTGGTTTCGCCAGCCTTGATGGTGATGACAGCGCCGTTCGACAAGGTCACGGTCACAGGCGAGCCTGCTGCGTTGGTCAAGGTCGCGGTGTACGTAATCTGACCGCCCTCAGCCACAGAACCGGTCGCGCTCAGCGACAGATTTGTAGTGTCGGCAACGTCTGTGACGGAAGTCGAAACCGGGGTTTTGTCCGCCACCAGATTTTCGAAGTTACCGCCGCTTACGCCAGTGATCGAGTTGGTCAGCGGAGCGTTTCCAGCCAATGCATCGTTCGGTGCAGTGTAGGTGATGGAACCAGTGGTCTGGCCGACGGCGATGGTGATGTTCTGACCGTTCGCCAGGGTCACGACCACAGGCGAACCAGTAACTGGTGCGCCGACGGTGGCGGTGTAAGTAACGGTACCGCCTTCGGCCACCGAAGTATCAGCCGTCAGTTTGACGGTCGAGGTGTCGATGGTGTCGGTGACTGTCGTCACGGCTGGAGCAGTGCTCGGAACAAGGTTCTCGAAATTGCCACCATTGGCGCTGGTGATCGTTGCCTGCACGGAGCCGGCGTCTTTGTAGACGTCATCGGACGGTGCCGGAACGGTCGCAGTGCCGGTGGTTTCGCCAGCCTTGATGGTGATCACGGCACCGTTCGACAGGGTCACGGTAACAGGCGAGCCTGCAGCGTTGG
>NZ_LHPA01000038.1:0-846 GCF_001297215.1 Pseudomonas sp. RIT-PI-o
GGTTCGGTGAGGTACAGGGTTTTCAGCGCGTCGGCGTCGCTGGCGGCGCTGATGATCAGGTACAGGCGCTCGCCGCTTTGCAGCGGCTGTTGCGCCAGCCAGTCCTTGGGGGTAATTCGTTCAGATGGCACAGGCACCTGCCTTGCATTTTTCGCATTCTTCGCAGAACGGCGCGTTACGTTTCAGGGTGTTGATCTGCGCCGGGGTCAGGACCTGGCCGGCCTTGTCGGCGTCGGCTTGTTTCAACACGCCGGGCATCAACGGCGCCGCACCAGTCCCACTTCCCGGGCTGCCTCCGGAGTTCATGTTGATCACCGGCCCGCTCAGGGTCACGCCGCCAGCGTCGATCTTGATAAAACTGCCACCGCCGACCAGCGTGAGTTCGGCGCCGGCTTCCATGACCACTTTCATGCCGCTGCTCAGGTGGATTTCCTGGCCTGCGTCGATGAACTGGCCGGTGCCGATCTTGATGTGCTGGTTGACGCCGACGGTGAGGTGGTCGTTGGCGCGGGTTTCGACTTTGCGGTCGGCGTAGACGGTGTGGTGTTCTTCGGCCTTGAATTCGGTGTAGCTGTTCTGTTCGACGGTGTCGTGGCGTTCGTTGCCGACGCGGATCTTCTGGTCGTGCTCGATGTTTTCGTCCCAGTCGCGCTGGGCGTGCAGGTAGATCTGTTCCTGACCTTTCTTGTCTTCTATGCGCAGTTCGTTGTAACCGCCACCACCGATGGAGCTCAGGGTCTTGAAGGTGCTGCGGGTCTTGTTCGCCGGCAGTGGATAGGGAACGGTGTTTTCCTTGTGGTACAGGCACCCGCTGATCAAGGGCTGGTCGGGGTCGCCTTCAAGGAA